>JAUNSV010000052.1 GCA_030539055.1 Eubacteriales bacterium
AGAATTATAATATTTTGAGCCCCAACAAATACATTATTAAATTGAAATCATATATGCTTCTTAACCATTTTGTATTATATATCATTTCATTTATTGTTTCTATAATAGGTATGCTTACTAGCATTCTTATAATGAAAAATATTATCCATAAATATAATATAGAAATCAAAAAGCCCAAAAAAGCACCTAGTATTTTATTTATTCCACCTATAAGTGGTACTTTATTTAATCCCTTAAATAGTTTAGCTACAAAATGAAATACAATAATGAAGAATATAAAAACTATAAACATTATTATGTAATCTGTAATTTTAATATCACTCATACCAAAATCATAAGCGTTAAATAAATTTTGACTGTTTATCGTTTCCATGATTTCTGTTGATATTAATTCATTTGCTTTTTTTATAATAATTGGGCTAAATATTTTAGTAAAAAAAATAGCTACAAAAATACTTACTATAGAAAAAACTTTATACATAAAGCCTTTTCTTACACCCTCTGCAATATTGAAAGCAATTAATAATATTGCTAAAACAGAAATAATATTATTTTGTATATATACAAATACATTTTCCATTGTGTCTTCTTTCTAAATTTTTTTTAATGCTTTTATTTTAAATGTTCCTCTTTTAAAATCAAACAATCATTTTTGTCATATTTTTTTGAGAAGCCAAATTTTGGTTTTTCTGCCAAATCTGCTGCACGCTCTATTAAATTTATAGCTTCTTCTCTACTTAAACTTAAGCCCATTTTTTTCATTTTTTCTATTTTAGCATACAAAGCTGGCATTGATTTTCCTGGAATAACACAATCAATACTCTGTGCGTACTTACGGCACACATTAGCAAAACTTTCTATATCTTTCATTTCTACATCATTTTGAATGTGTTCTTTTTCAATTGGTTTTTTATTTTCTCTTTTCTCGATTTTTTTATCTTCATAATCATCGACTCTTTGTTTTACTTTTGGTTTTATTTCTTTTTCTTCTCTTCTTAATTCTCTTCTTTCCCTTTGCTCTTTTGCAAACATCTCTTGAACTAGTTTTTCTCTCTCACTTATTTTTTCATTGTTAAAACTTTTTTTTGGCATTTCTCTTTCTGTTTGATTTCTTTGTACAAAATTAATTTGTTCCTCTTTTTCTACTTTGTTTTCCTTACTTAAATCAGATACCACATCAAAACGATCTACAAAAGCTGGGCGGCGTAGTGCTATTTCATCAAAGTTGTTTACTAAGTCAACTAAACAAATTATATTTTTATTGTCATTATTTACTACAAATTCTTCTATATCATCAATTGATTGGTCGGATAATCTTCCAGCGTTCTCTATTATAAAATCTCTATTTTCTATTTTATCCTTATAATAATCAAAACCTTTTTCATTTATATTATACGCACTTGTTTTTGCTATACTTCTTTTTATACCTTGAGCCTCTCTAATGTATCCTAATTCGCTTGTTGCTACTTGAATACATTTATCTCTCGATAATGCTTCGATAATCATATTGAATTTTAAATCACTTAATTTCATCTTTTTTTCCTCGTCTGTTAATCTGTTAAATGATAATCTTCTGTGCGTATAAGCTTCTTTAATTTGTTCTTTCTCTTTTAAGTCTTCTTCTTTTGTTTTTTCTTCTTCATTTTCATTTATTACTGGCTCTTCTATAAAAGCATTTGAAAAACTTTCATCTTGTTCGTTGAAAAAATCATCTATATCTGGTATGTATGTGTCTTCTATGCCAACATTTGTTTTTGGGAGATTTTTAAAAATATCATTTTGTTTATCATATTCATTCCAACTTTTTAAACTTTCTTCTTTGATATCTTGTTTTATTTCCTCTGGGTGTATTGTTTTTTCTTTATCATATGTGAATATGTCTTTTTTATTTTCATCTATAAAATAATCTTTTACTTTCTCTTTATTTTCTACTTCCTCCTTTTTCCTTTTTGCATTTATCTTACTTTCTATTAATAATTTTTGCTCTTCCGATAGTGGTTTATATTTTTGTTTTAATAATAATGCTTTGTAACCATACTCTGTAATACCAAAAAGAGAAATCAATTTGTCGACACATAATACTACTGCTTCCACATTCTCTTCTTCTTCATATAAGAGTGCTAGTTCATATAACCACTTCTCATTCATATCTGTACTCAAATAGTCTTCTAATATTCTAATAAGCTGAGATGCTTTTGCTCCTCTTCTTTTTAATATACCAAATTTTAATATTTCTCTTCTTGAATCTCCAGGAAAATTATCACAAAATTCTTTATAATTTAATATGGCATCTGAAATATTACCAGACTCTATACATATAAAGCTTAAATCAAAAAGAAGTCTTTTTTGCACGGGGCTGTAACGATAGGCTCTTTTTAATAAGCGTTCTGCTTTTTCATAATCTTTATTTTTTTCATAAACAACTGCACCCTCTTGCAATAGAATAGGATCTTTCATTTTGAAATAATCTATTTTGTCGCAAATGTCCATAGCCATTTTAAAATCGCCATCAGCCATTCTATGACGAAGTTTCTCTAATTTGATTTCAATGTCTGTATTTTTTTTGTCCATAAAAAATCCTTTCTATATTGTTATTCTCATTTTTAATGCTCTTTGAAGAGTGATAGCATCTATGTTTTCTATATCACCACCAACTGGTACTCCAGAAGCAATGCGAGTGATTTTGATACCCAGTGGTTTTAATAATTTACAAAGATAAGCTGCTGTTGCTTCTCCCTCTATTGATGAATTCGTAGCTAAAATAATTTCATTTATTTCTTCATTTCTTATTCTAAGAAGCAATTCTTTAATTTTTAATTCATCTGGACCTATGCTTAGTAAGGGAGATATTGCTCCATGTAATACATGATATACGCCCTCGTACTCTCCAGCTTTTTCATATGAGGCAAGATCTCTCTCGTTTTCTACTATCATTATTTGCGTGTGATCTCTTTTTGATGATTTGCAAATAGGGCAAAGTTCATCATCTGTAATCGTGCAACACTCTTTACAATATTTAACTTCCTTACACGCTTTTTTTATTACATTAGCTAAATTTTCCATTTTTTCTATGGGCTGTTTTATAATATAAAAAGCTATTCTTTGAGCTGATTTTTGCCCTAAGCCTGGAAGATTCGATAATTCTTGTATTAATTCTCTAATATTATTTGAGTATATTTCCATTTGTTCTCCATTATTCTGTTTCTATAGGAAAGTCTATTTGATCAAAATCTTCTTTTGTAGCATAAATTGTATTTTCATTTTCTATTATGTCTTTTGTTTCTACATAATAATCTATTTCTATATTATATTTTTCTTTTGTAGCTTCTTTTATTTTAATTTTGTTTTCATTAGAAGAAATTCTTCCATAGCTTAATTTTGAATCACATACTATTTTTAATTTTGTAAAATCGTTTTCGATTTTTTCTATTTTACATAATCTTAACAACTCTTTTGTTATATGCTCGAGTTTTATTAGCCCTACAAATGTATCCCACTCATTAATTATTTTGTTTAATATTAATTTCTTCTTGCTTTGGAGCTTCTGCAACTCCTTTGGTTGTTTAAATTGTTTTCTTCGTTTGGGGGTTGTGGTTGGGGGTTGGTTGTGTTGTTGCTTGCGTTGTTATCTATGTTTTCATTAAGATTGCTGTTTGTATTATCGTTTGAGTAATTACTTGAATTGTTATTTGTGGTGTTGCTTATGTTATTGTTTAAGATATTGCTTGCGTTGTAGTTTATGTTTGTGTTTGTGTTTGCGTTT
>JAUNSV010000026.1 GCA_030539055.1 Eubacteriales bacterium
ATATATGCCTAATGGTCGACAAATTATTTTTTACAATTTGTGCCTCGGGATTACAAAATGATTTAAAATCGTGTTCACCAATTAAATATTTTGAAGCTTCAATCATTCTTTCTGTATTAATTGGGTGAAACACATAAAAAGAGTATAATCTTTGCAAAGGATCCATAGTATTATTTGTATATATTTTATACAAATATGTTTTGATAGATTTGTTTTTTCTTGGATGAAATTTTTTATCTACTTCTTTTGATTCTCTTACTCTTATATCTAAAGGCAATCTGTCATTTAATGCAAAAGTAAATTTATCTTCTTTTATATTACTATTTGTATCAAATACACATATGTTGCAATCTGCATGCACTCCTGCATCAGTTCTAGATGCTCCAATTACTTTTGGTCTTTCTAGTGGAAGTAAATCGCTCAAAGATAAATTTATTACTTCTTCTATTCCCTTTCCTGTAGATACTTCTTGCCAACCGTTATAATTAGTGCCATCATATGCAATTTTTAAAAGTATTCTTCTCATTATTATATTTTAATAAAATGTGTTGCTATCATACATAATAAAAAAATAAACATAAAACAATATGATTTTTTATCATTATTTGAATATATTAATGGATGCAATTTAGTTCTTTCTACGCTACTATTATAAAATCTTGATTCCATTGCTTCTGCTAAATCATTTGCTCTCCTAAAAGCTTGAATAAAAAGAGGCACTAATAATGGAATCATTGCTTTTGCTTTTTGAAATAAATTACCCTCATCAAAATTAGCTCCTCTTGCAATTTGTGCTTTCATTATTCTATCTGTTTCTTCTATTAATATTGGTATAAATCGTAAAGATATAGACATCATCATAGCTATTTCTGCTATAGGTACATTGAATTTCTTCATAAACCCAAGACCCTTTTCTATACCAGATGTAAGTTCATTTGGAGTTGTTGTTAGTGTTAATATTGAAGAGCCTATAACCAAATATACTAATCTTAATGCCATCATAAAAGAAATTTTTATTCCCTCAATAGTTATTTGCAAAAAATAAAATTTCCATATTACTCTCCCTGGTGTTAAAAAAATATTAAAAATAACAGATAATAAGAGAAGAAATATTAATGATTTTAATCCCCTTATCATAAATTTAAAAGGCACTTTGGATTTTTTTATAACAATTGTGAGTGCAAATGTAGCTAAAATGTACCCAAATATATTGCCTGATAAAAATAATGACATAAGAAATACTAAAGTACCCATAAGTTTTACTCTTGGGTCAAGCGAATGTATAATACTTTTTATATTATAATATTGTCCAATTGTTATATCTCTAAGCACTTTTCTATTTCTCTTTTCACATCATCTAATGAGAATAAATTTGTTTTCACATTAAAACCTTTTTCTTTTAAAATATTCAATATTTTTATTTGATCTGGAAGAGATAGTCCTATTTCTTTCATCTCTTTTTCATTTAAAAAAATTTCTTTTGGAGTAGCATCCTTATGCTTCTTCCCATTTTTTAATACTATTACTCTATTCGAATAAGTAACTACATCTTGCATTGAATGCGACACAAGTATTATAGTAGTGCCATTATTATTTAAATTATGTAAAATATTAAATATTTGTTTTCTGCCTAGTGGGTCTAGCCCTGCTGCAGGTTCATCTAATACTAAATACTTAGGGCTCATTACAAGTATGCCTGCAAGTGATACTCTTCTTTTCTCTCCACCAGATAAATCGAATGGAGAAGAATCGTATAATTCTTCACTTATACCAACCAATGATAATGCTTTTTTTGCTTCTTCTCTTGCTTCATCTTCTTTTAATCCTTTGTTTAAAGCTCCATACATTACATCTTTTAATACATCTGTTTCAAATAATTGATACTCTGGATATTGAAAAACTAAACCTACTTTATACCTTAATTTTGTAATAGAATAATCTTTGTTATAAATATTTTCATTGTCAACTAGTATTTTTGAGTCTTCGCTAGTGGCTTTTAATAATCCATTCAAATGCTGAACTAAAGTTGATTTACCAGAACCTGTTTCTCCAATTATAGAAATAAAATCACCATCATTGATGTCAAAAGAAATATTATCAATAGCTAGTGGTAATTCTTTATTGTATCTAAAATATAAATTTTTAATTTGTATACTCATTTTTTATAATTTACTATTTGATCTATAAAATCACATATTCTTAATGTGTTCTTATTTATATTAAAGCCATCCTTATTTATTTCATAAGATAAATTTGCAACATAGGGAAGTTCTATATCATACTTTTCTAATTCTTTACCTTTACTAAAAACATTTATAGGCTTATCATCTTCTACTATATTGCCATCATCCATTATTATAAGTCTATCACAGTCTACTACTTCATCCATATAATGCGTTATTAAAATTATTGTAATATTTTCTTCTTTATTTAATTTATATAAAGTATCTATTATTTCTTCTCTGCCTCTTGGGTCAAGCATTGCTGTTGGTTCATCTAATATTAAGTACTTACAATTTAATGCTATTGCTCCAGCTATTGCTACTTTTTGTTTTTGACCACCAGATAATTTATTGGGAGAAGCAAATCTATGGTCAAGCATTTTAACTACTTCGAGTGCTTTTGTAACTCTCTTTTCTATTTCTTTACTTTCGACGCACATATTCTCTAATCCAAATGCTACATCCTCTTCTACAATTGATGCAATAATTTGATTATCTGGATTTTGAAAAACCATTGATATATCATCACTAATTTGTACTTCTCCAATACTTGGTTCTAAAAGTCCTTTCATAATCCTAGCAAGTGTAGATTTTCCAGATCCATTTCGCCCCACAATACAAACAAAACTTCCAGAATCTATAGATAAACTAAGATTATTTATGGCAGTTTTTGTATTTTTTATATCACCGTTTTCGTCTTTTATAATGTATTTATAAGTAACGCCTTTTAAAGAAATCACTGATACCAAACTCCATTTGCATCAACTTTGAAACCATTTATTGTAGTGTTTGTAGCTAAGTATCCATACAATCCTTGAACACTATCTTTTGGATAAAAATAATAATAATTTGATGCACCAAGTGAGTTTGTAATTTTTTTCCACCCTGTAACCATATTGCCATTCTCATCAAAATAATACCATCTATTCTCGTATGATACCCAGCGAGATTTTATCATTGATCCCTCACTGCCTCCACTTGATGTATTGAAAAAATGATAATTATCGCCATCCTGCATCCAACCTGTTACCATAATGCCTGAAGTATTAAAATAATATGTTTTATTGAACTTGCTTGTGAGCCAACCTGTGTGCATCATTCCATCTTGATCTAAATAGTACCATTTATTATTCCATTGCAACCATTGTGATTTTACATAATCTCCATTTGGATTTCTAAAAGACCAACCACCACTTGTTTGAATCCAACCATAGTCACTTCCAGCATTATTTATTTGAGTTCCATCATAAACATCCTCTGCAGATATGTATAATGAACCTGAATAAGCTAGCTCGGATTTTTTTCCATATGTTAGTTGCATGTCTGTGCCTGGAACAGTCCTTACAGATATTGTATAACTTCCCTCTCTAGTCATATAATTATAAAAATTATATGAATTTCCTCTATGCTTAGTAATTGTAGTAATTTTTGTATCATCTCTATATAATGCTATATCATAATATCCTGAATCAGAATTATTTACGCCCTCCCAAGTAGCATATCCTTTTTCATCTACCCAAGTTACATTTTGTGGCTCTTTATATGTACCTTTTATACCTTTTATTTTGCATATTACTTTTAACGAAGAGATACCAAGTCTTTGAGCAGAAACAAACTCTCCTCCAGAAATAGAACAAGTAGATTGTGAATATCCACTCACAAATCTATAATAGTATTCATTACTTGAACTATCGTAAGGATAATCCTTAGTTGATAAAAATAATACTATTTTTGGTGTTCCACCTATGACAAAATCTTTTTCAGTATTTGAATCATACCAATCTGCTGACTCAATATAATATCTTGTATTAATAGTATAAACATTATAACTTGAGTCTTCACCATATGAAATATCAGGCATGCCATTCTCTACTATATCATCATATTCTTCTACAAAATTTAATTTGATACTTACACTTGAAATATCTTTATATATTACTGATGAATAAGTAGTGAAGAAACAAACTAAGAAAGATAATATTATATAAGGTAATATTTTAAATTTCTTCATAGTCTCCTCTATTGTTGATATTTTGAAATTCCGTCTTTATATAAATCATTACCATAGCAATCATTTATAACAGTAAGCGGAAGATCTTCAACTTTCAATTTGTATATTGCTTCTGGTCCTAATTCGGGAAATGCTATTACTTCAGCTTCTTTAATACAATTAGAAATCATAGCCCCTGCTCCACCTATTGCTGCAAAATACACACAAATATTTTTTTTCATAGCTTCTTTCACTTCTTCATTTCTTTTGCCCTTTCCAATCATTCCTTTTAATCCCATTTGTTCCATGATGGTAGGTGCGTATTTATCCATTCTGCCAGAGGTTGTAGGACCACAAGATCCGATTACTTCACCCGGTTTTGCAGGACAAGGACCTACATAATAAATTACTTGTCCATTTAAATCTACAGGTAACTTTTCTTTATTTTTTAGCATATCACATAATTTTTCATGTGCTTCATCTCTTCCTGTATATATTGTACCATTTAATATTACTCTATCTCCAGAGTGCAACTCTTTTATTATTTCATTTGTTAATGGTAAATTGATTATTCTGTCTTGCATATTTTTCCTTTCGAAAAAAAATATTTTATATAATTACTGTTTTGTGGCGAGCTACATGACAATTAATATTTACACAAACTGCCATTCCTGCTATATGTGTGGGGTGGCTTATTATATGCACTGCTAGAGCTGTTCTTGTGCCACCAAAACCTTGTGCTCCTATGCCTAGTTTATTTATTTCTTCTAATAGCTCTTCTTCCAATAAAGCTATTTTTGGGTCTTTACTTCTTTCGTTTGTTTTTCTAATCAAAGCTTTTTTCGCATTATATGCTACAACTTCCATTGTTCCACCTATACCTACTCCAACTATTATTGGAGGGCAAGGATTTGGTCCTGCATCCCTTACTGTATCTATAATGAATTTTTTTACACCCTCCCAACCTACTGATGGAGTAAGCATCGCAAGCTTAGACATATTCTCACTTCCAAATCCTTTTGGGCAAGCAGTAATTTTAACTTTATCGCCTGGGACTATTTCTACATGTACTATTGCTGGTGTATTATCACCTCTGTTAACTCTCTCTCCTACAGCATACTCCTGTGTTCCTTTTCGTAAATACCCTCTTTTGTATCCATCTCTAACGCCCTCATCAAAAGCCTCTTGCAAAGAGCCATCTACCAAATGAACATCTTGCCCTAACTCTACAAAAAATACAGCCATACCTGTATCTTGACAAATAGGTTTTTGTTTATCTCTTGCAATATTTGCATTTTTAATTATGTCTTCTATAATACTTTTGCATAAATCAGATTCTTCCTCTTTATGCATTTTTTCTAAAGCATCTCTTACATCATCAGGTAAATTATAATTTGCATCTATAACCATATCTGATACTACTTTTGTTATTTGTTTAAGTGATACTTCCCTAACACTCATATTATATCCTTTCAAGTAAAAATATGTTAGTTTTTTACAACTAATTTTCTTTTGTTATTATATAATGAATTATAAAAAAAAGCAACCTTGAATTAGAATTTTTAATATTGTATAATACTAATATGAAGAGTTATTCTTGCATCGATCTAAAAAGTTTTTATGCTTCTTGTGAGTGTATAAAAAGAGGTAAGGACCCTTTTACACACCCTTTAGTTGTTGCAGACAAAACAAGAGGTGAAAACGCAATATGCCTTGCTGTAACTCCTGCACTTAGAAAATTGGGAATTCCTGGAAGAGTTAGACTATCTCAAATTCCAAAAAATATACAATATGAAATTGCTCCACCACATATGAAATTTTATTTGCAAAAATCTTGTGATGTGTATGCAATTTATTTAAAATATGTAAGTGCAAATGATATTCATATTTATTCTATAGATGAGTGTTTTCTAGATTATACAAACTATTTGAAATATTATAATAAAGATCCAATTGAACTAACAAAAAATATAATGGATGATATAAATAATACTTTATCTCTCACAGCTGCTGCAGGAGTTGGTACAAATTTATTTCTTGCAAAAATAGCTTTAGATATATTAGCAAAACATGAACCTAATAATATTGCTTATTTAGATGAAATAATATTTAATGAAAAAATGATTCATCATACACCTATAACTGACTTTTGGAAAATAGGCCCTGGTATTGCCAAAAGATTAGAAAAATATGGTATTAAAGATATGAGCGATATTCAAAAAACAGATCCAAAAATCCTATTTAATGAACTTGGTAAAAATGCTATGTGCTTAATAGATCATTCATATGGCATAGAGCCTTGCACTATGAAAGATATTAAAGATTATACTTCTTATTCAAAATCCTTATCCACATCACAAATATTATTTAGGGATTATAATAAAGATGAAGCATTTGTTGTATTAAAAGAAATGATAGATCTATTGTGTTTGGATTTAGTATATAATAATTTATATTGCTCTAATATTGGATTATATATTAAATATTCTAAAGATGAATACCCTGTATCAAAAAAAAGTGAAAATATTAATGAGAACACTAATTCATACTCTAAATTAATAAAATATTTTAAAAAGTTGTATGATGAAATTGTTGTAGAAAAATATCCAATAAGGCAAGTTGCTATTTCACTATCTCAACTAAAACCAGAAAACAAAATTCAATTTGATATTTTCTCTTTTGATAAAAATAATATTAAAGAAAAAAAAGCACAACTAGCTGCTATGAAAATCAAAAATAAATTTGGAAAGAATTCTATATTAAAAGCTAATTCTTTACAAAAGGAAGCTACTGCAATGATTAGGAATCGCTTGGTAGGTGGTCATGAAAGTGGAGAAACAGAAAAATATGATAAAAAAATAAATAAGGAGAATTTATGACAGACAAAGAATTTAGAGCTGCTCAGTTCCAGCCTTTTTCTCCACTAAAAGGATATTACGATATGCTTTTAGAAAAAAAAGAAAAAGAAGAACATAAGTATGATGATAATTATATAGATTTTGATGATTTATTAAAAGAATAACACTATTGCATTTTTTTAATTTTTTGATATAATATATTTTATTAGGGGAATAGTTCAATGGTAGAGCAACGGTCTCCAAAACCGTTAATGGGGGTTCGAATCCCTCTTCCCCTGCTTACATTTTTCATTCTAACATTTCGGGTTAGTACCGGGAATAGAAGGTGAGAGGCAATTTTTAAATATAAAACCTCAAGCCTTGTGCTTGATTTTTTTATATTTAAGTGTTTGATTTACAAAAATATTATGATTAAAAGGAGAATAAAATGGAAACAAAATTGTCTATTATTTCAATAATTATTGAAGATATTAAAAAAGTAGATCAAGTGAATCAAATTCTTCATGAAAATCCAATTTACACAATTGGGCGTTTGGGTGTTCCATATCATAAGAAAAATATTTGTGTTTTAAGCATTGTTCTTGATTGTCCTCCTGATTTTTTGAGTTCACTCTCTGGAAAACTTGGTATGTTGGAAGGTGTTAGTGTAAAATCTATGTCATCAAAAATTTAAAAGGAGATAATAATGAAAAAAATTTTATTGTCATTATGCACAATTTTAGTATTATGCAATGCTTGTTCTATGAAAAATGATACTACAGTGTATCAAACAAATGAAGTTCCAAGTACTACAGAAAATGTATCTATAAAAACAGATATAAAATTAGCCGGATTACAAGGTCCAACATCTATGGGTCTTGCAAAACTTTTAACAGATGCAAAAGAAAATAATACAAAAAATAATTACGAGTTTTCTATCTACTCTCAAGCAGATCAACTCACTCCAGATCTAGTAAAAGGAAATATTGATTTAGCTTGTGTGCCTGCAAATCTTGCTTCTATCCTTTACAATAATACTAATAAAGCAATTCAAGTATTAAATATTAACACACTTGGTGTAATATATGTTGTAGAAAGAAATAATGCTATAACAAATATTCAAGATTTAAAAGGAAAAACTGTATATGTTTCTGGAAAAGGGCAAACTCCAGAATACTCATTTCGCTTTATTTTAAAGAAAAATAACATTGACCCCGATAAAGATATTGATATGCAATTTATGTCTGAACATTCTGAAATAGTATCTAAATTAAAAGAGGATAAAAATGCTATTGCTCTTTTACCACAACCTTTTGTTACTATAGCAAGCACAACACTAAATGATTTAAATGTATCTCTTGATTTAACTAAAGAATGGGAAAAAGTAGATTCATCTAAAATGATTACAGGCGTTTTAGTAGGAAGAAAAGAGTTTATAGATAATAACAAAGAAGCTATCAAAACTTTCTTAAGTGAATACAAATCTTCTATAGAATATGTAAATCAAAATGTAGATGATGCAGCAAAAATGATTGGTGATTTAGATATTTTTAAAGAAGCTATAGCTAAAAAAGCTCTTCCTTATTGCAATATATATTATGAAGATAATAATGAAATGAAAAATGATTTAAGTGGATATTTTAAAAGTCTTTTTGATGAGAATCCAAAATCTATAGGTGGAACAATGCCTAGTGATGATATATATTTTATTTATTAATTAATGAAAAAAAAATATAAACAAATTTTAGCTGTAATATTATTTTTAATAATTTGGGATATAAGTGCAATAGGTCTTGATATGAATTTTCTCTTACCAAGACCTTATTTTGTTTTATTAGAATTATTTAAAATTTTTACTAATAATACTATTCTTATAATTATTATGAACTCTATAAAAAGCATTATGGCAGGCTTAATTCTATCATTCATAATAGGTATTATCTTTTCTCTTTTATCATCTAGATTTGAAATAATTAAAATAATGATTTCTCCATATATTACTATTATAAAATCTACTCCTGTTGCTTCTTTTATTATTCTTTTTATAGTTTTATTATCAAATAAATATATTACTACATTTATTTCATTTTTAATGTGTTTTCCTATTGTATATTCCAATTTTTTGGAGGGTATTAATTCTATAGATAAAAATTTGACTGGGATGTCTAAAGTATATAAAATGAGCACTTCAAATAAATTCTTATATATATACTTACCACACTTAAAGCCTTTTTTAGAAAGTTCAATAAATGTATGTGTAGGTTTAGCTTTTAAATCTGGTATAGCTACAGAGGTTATTGGGCTTCCAAAAAATACTATAGGTGAGAAAATGTATGATGCAAAAATATATTTGGAAACTACCAATATGATTGCTTTAACAATTATTGTTGTTGTTTTTTCAATCATTTTAGAAAAAGTATTGCACATATTAATAAATGCATTTTATAAAAAATTATACTCAAAATGATAAAAATAATAAATTTAACAAAAAAATTTAATGGCAAAGATACTATTTTTCAAAATTTGAATTTTACATTTTTAGATGGAAAATTCAATTTTATAATGGGAAAATCTGGTTTTGGAAAAACTACTCTTCTTAATATGATTCTTGGTTTAGATAATGATTATACTGGAAAAATTTCAATTGACGATAATAATTTTTCTGTAGTATTTCAAGAGTATAGGCTTTTAAATAATTTTAGTGCAATAAAAAATATTAATATCATTACAAAAAAAGAAATTAATATGATTATAAATCATTTGGAGCAAGTTGATATTAATTTATCAGAAGCAAAAAAACCTATTATAGAATTTTCTGGTGGAATGAAACAAAGAGTCTCTATTGTTCGTGCAATTATGTTTGATTCAAATTATGTGATTATGGATGAACCACTAAAAGGGTTAGATGTAAATACAAAAGAAAAAGTAATAAATTATATAAAAAAATATCAAATGAATAGAAATTTTATTGTTGTAACTCATGATAGTGAAGATATTAAAAGTTTTACAAATAAAGAAACTCTAGGTAATGTTTTATATTTATAATATTAAAATTTATGAATAAATAAACCAGATAGTAATTTTGGCTCAAACCAAGTTGACTTTGGAGGCATTAATTTATTTTCATCAGCTACTTGCAATAATTCATTAATATTTACTGGATAAAGAAAAAAACAAACTCCTCCATTATTTCTTACTTTATCTAATAAATAAGTATTTTCTTTAATTCCACCTATGAATTCTATTCTTTTATCTTCTTTAGGATCTTTAATACCTAGTATTTTATCTAATATATAATCTTGTAGTATTGTAGTATCTAGCGAATTAATTATATCTCCTTGATTTTTACTAATTACTTTTTTTAAAAATTTTAATTTATAAAATGTATTATTGATATACATTATTATTTCATTTTTATTTTCTACTTTAAAATCATTCTCTTTTTTAATATTTATTATTTCAATATTTGCAACTTCTTTTATTTTATTCAAAAATTCGTCTAGTGTGTATCCATTTAAATCACACACATATCTATTATATGGTAAAATTTGTAATTCATTACTAGGAAAAATAATAGATAAAAAATATTGTGCTTCTTCATTATCTTTTTTTTCAAGCCCAACATTTATTGCACTTTTTGCTCTATGATGCCCATCTGCAATATATGTACATTCAATATTTAAAAAAGCATTTTTTAAAAATGAAATAATACTCTTATCATACACTCCCCAAACTCTTGTTTTGGTTTTTGGATTGTTTGTATTTAATTCATATAAGGGTTCACTATTAATTTTAATATTATTTATTTCATTTGTAATTTCATCTTTTTGTTTATATGTTAAAAAAATTGGACCAGTGTGTGCATTCAATTTTTTTATATGATTATATCTATCTTTTTGCTTTTCATTCACTGTATTTTCATGCTTTTTTATACGATTATTGATATAATCATCTGTAGAAGAAAGACACACAAGACCTGTTTGCGTGTGTGCCTCTTCTCCTAAAAATAATGTTTGTTCATAAATAAAAAAACCTTTTTCATTATCTTCTATTAAAATACCTTTTGTAATCCATTCATTTAATAAAAACAATGCTTTTTCGTATACTTCATCACTATACATATCTATATTTGTACTGAAATTTGTTTCTGGTCTATCTATTCTCAAAAATGTAAAAGGTTTTTCTTCTACATATTTTTTTGCTTCTTCTCTAGAAAAAACATCATAAGGAAGTGAAGCTACATTTGATACGAATTCATCTTTTGGTCGTATAGCTTTAAATGGTTTTATTGTAATCATTTTATTACTCTCACTCTTATTATCCCTTTATATTGTTTTAATTTATTTAATGTATTTTCATCTATTCTCTCTTCTATATCTAGAATAGTGTATGCATAATCTCCATTTGATTTGTTGGTCAAATTATCAATATTAACATGTCCCTCTCCTAGTAAAGCTGTAATTTGACCAAGCATATTTGGTATGTTTTGATGTAAGAGTGCAATTCTTGAAGATGAAGTACAAGTGCCACAATTAATTTCTGGAAAATTGACAGAATTTTTTATATTACCATTATCTAAATAATCCATTATTTCTGAAACAGCCATCATAGCACAATTGTCTTCTGCTTCTTTTGTTGATGCTCCCAAGTGTGGTATTATTATTACATTTTCTAAAGAACAAATAAGTGGATTAGGAAAATCTGAAACATATTTTGATACTTTTTTTGAGATTAATGCTTCTTTTAAATCATTCTCATTTACAAGCATATCCCTTGCAAAATTGATAATTTTAACTCCATCTTTCATTTTGTCAAAAGAATTTTTATTTATTACCCATTTTGTTTCTTTCATATATGGAATATGAAGAGTTATATAATCACAATTAGCAAATAATACATCTTCATTTTCAATTAATTGAACATGTTTATCCAATTTCCATGCAGTTTTTACAGAAAGAAAGGGGTCGTATCCTAATACTTTCATTCCAAGTTCATTACAAGCGTTTGCTACTTCACAACCTATGGCACCAAGCCCTATAACACCTATTGTTTTGTCAAATATTTCTTGTCCAGCAAAAGCTTTTTTTTCTTTTTCTACAATTTGTGCAATATTTTCATTATTTGCATTTCTTTTTACAAAATCTATACCACCAAGAATATCTCGAGATGCAAGTAATAAACCTGCAATTACTAATTCTTTTACAGCATTTGCATTTGCACCTGGTGTATTAAATACAACTATACCTCTTTTTGAGCATTCTTCTATAGGAATATTGTTTACACCAACTCCAGCTCTTGCAATAGCTCTTAATGTGCTTGGAAAGTCATACTCTTTCATATCTTGAGATCTTACTAATATGCCATGACTGTTCTCTTTGGCTTTTACTATTTCGTAATTATCTTTAAATTTGTTTAATCCTAGCTCACTTATATTATTTAAGCAAAAAATTTTTCTTTGTTTCATTACTAATGCTCCTGTTATTTATTTTCTTTTTCAAATTTTTCCATAAATGATACCAAGTCTTCTATAGCTTTTTTTGGACAAGCATTATAAATTGAAGCTCTCATTCCACCTACAGTTTTGTGTCCTTTTAAATTTTTAAATCCTAAACTATCTGATTCTTCTATAAATTTTTTATCGAGGGCGGCATCTCCTGTAACAAATGGTACATTCATAGGAGATCTATCTTCCTTTACTACTGTTCCTTTAAACAATTTTGAATTATCTAAAAAGTCATATAATATTTTTGATTTTTCATTATTCAATTTTTCGATAACACTTATTCCACCCATCTCTTTAAGCCATTTAAATACTTTGCCACAAATATATATTCCATAAGTAGGTGGAGTATTATATAAGGAAGAGGCTTTAGCGTGTACATTATATCTAAGCATTGTAGGTGTAAAAGGCAATGGTTCTCCAATTAAATCTTCTCTTATAATCACTATTACTGTACCTGCAGGACCTACATTCTTTTGTGCTCCTGCAAATATTAGACCATAATTGTTTACATCTACTACTTTTGATAAAAACATTGAAGATTGATCAGATACTAATATTTTCCCTTTGGTATTTGGCAATTTTTTATATTGTGTTCCATATATTGTATTATTTTCGCATATATATACATAATCGGCATCTTTAGAAATATTTAAATTAGATACATCTGGAATATAATCAAAATTTAAATCTTCAGATGAAGCTATTATATTTGCTTTACCAAAAATTTTTGCTTCCTCATAAGCTTTCTCTGCCCAATGCCCAGTTATTATATAATCAGCAATTTTATTTTTCATAAGGTTCATTGGAACCATTGCAAATTGAGTACTACCACCACCTTGTAAAAAAAGCACTTTATAATTACTTGGTATATTCATTAAATGAATTATATCATTTTTTGCTTCCTCTATTATTTCTTCAAAATCTTTAGATCTATGCGACATCTCCATTACAGACATCCCAGTATTTTTATATGACATCATTTCATTTTGAGCTTCACTTAATACACTCTCTGGCAAAATTGCTGGACCTGCACTAAAATTATAAAATCTTTTCATAATTAATCCTCCTCTTTCTTCATAAATTTTTTTATTTCTTTTACTCTATCTCTAATTATTGCTGCTTCCTCAAAGTTTAACTCTATGGCGGCAGCTCGCATCTTCTTTATCAATTCTTTTTCTAATCGTTCAATTTCTATTTCAGACATTGATTCATAATCTTTTTTCAAATCACAAGTTGTAGATGCTGTAGCTTTTGATATAGCAATCAAGTCTCTAACTGCTTTTTTTATTGTAATAGGTGTAATATTATTTTTTTTGTTATATTCATCTTGTAATTTTCTTCGCCTTTTTGTTTCTTCTATTGTCTCTTTCATAGAATCTGTAACATTATCTGCATACATTATTACACGCCCATGTTCATTTCTTGCACATCTACCAACTGTTTGAATAAGAGATGTTTTGGATCTAAGGAAGCCCTCTTTATCTGCATCAAGTATTGCTATAAGAGATACTTCTGGAATATCTAGCCCCTCTCTAAGTAGATTAATTCCTACCAAAACATCAAAATCATCTAATCTCATTTTTCTTATTATTGCTTGTCTTTCTAGTGTATCTATATCTGAATGAAGATATTCAACTCTTATACCATTCTCTTTTAAATATTTTGTAAGCTCTTCTGACATTCTTTTTGTTAGAGTTGTTATAAGAACTTTTTCCTTATTTTTAGTTGTTTTATTTATTTCCGATATTAGATCATCAATTTGACCCTCAATTTTTCTTATTTCTATTTCTGGGTCAAGTAGTCCTGTTGGCCTTATCAATTGCTCTGCACGAAGTTGTTCGTGGTTCATTTCATAATCGCCTGGTGTTGCTGAAACAAATAATGCTTGATCTATTTTATTTTCAAATTCATTAAAATTAAGTGGTCTATTATCTAATGCAGATGGGAGCCTAAATCCATAATCTACTAAGGTAGTTTTTCTTGATAAATTGCCATTGTACATTCCTCTTATTTGTGGAAGTGTAATATGTGATTCATCTACTATAATCAAAAAATCTTTTGGAAAATAATCTATTAAAGTATATGGTGCTGTACCCTCTTTTCCCTCGGTCAAATATCTTGAATAATTTTCTATACCAGAACAAAAGCTTGTTTCTCTGAGCATTTCTACATCATATGTTGTTCTCTCTCTTATACGCTGTGCTTCAATTAATTTATTTTGGTCTTTAAAATATTTCTCTTGCTTTTCTAAGTCTTTCAATATTTCTTCACAAATTCGATCCATTTTACCATCTCCAACAATATATTGTGTTGCTGGAAAAATAATAACATAATTCATTTCATATAAAGGTTTACCAGTGATTACATCTATTTTAAATATTTTTTCTATAGTATCAAAATCAAATACAATTTTATATGCTTCTCTTTCTTCCGATACAGGAAAAACATCTAAAGAATCACCCTTTATACGGAAAGTACCCCTTTTGAAATCTATTTCATTTCTAACATAATGAAGAGATATTAATTTTTTTATAATATCATCTCTTTTTATATCATCATTAGGTCTCAAAGATATAGTCAATTCTTTATAATCCATAGGAGAACCAAGCCCATATATACAAGAAACAGAAGAAACAACTATTGTATCATTTCTTTCTGTGAGAGAAGCTGTAGCTGAATGTCTTAATTTGTCTATTTCATCATTAATAGAAGAATCTTTGTCTATGTAAGTATCTGTAGATGGCACATAAGCTTCTGGTTGATAATAATCATAATACGACACAAAATACTCTACTCTGTTATGCGGAAAAAATTCTTTGAATTCAGAGTAAAGTTGTGAAGCAAGTGTCTTATTGTGGGCAATTACAAGTGTAGGCTTTTGCAAAGCTTGAATAACATTTGCCATTGTAAAAGTTTTTCCTGACCCTGTAACTCCAAGAAGAGTTTCTATTTGCTTACCCTCTTTGAACCCATCCACTATTTTTTTTATTGCCTCTGGTTGATCACCAGTTGGCTTAAAAGTACTTACTAATTCAAAATTCATATCACTCCCGTGGAGAATTGAACTCCAATCTTAAGTTCCGGAAACTTACGTTCTATCCTTTATACTACGGGAGCACTTGAAAAAATTATTCTTTCGTTACTAGTCTAACGAGGTCTTGTTTTAATGAATCAACTGCTTTTATTAATTGATAATCTATTCCTTCTTGTTCTAATGTTTTAAAATAATTATTCATATACTCTTCATTGCTTAAAAACTCTTCATTATCTTCTTCTTTGTTTTCTTCTTTATATTCTTCGTTATTTATTTTATTATCACTAGATATAGTTTCAATATTTAAGTCTTC
>JAUNSV010000053.1 GCA_030539055.1 Eubacteriales bacterium
ATTGTGTTGCAATAAAAAATGGATGATCTATTAATTCAATTATCTCTATTATTTTATCATCAGGAGATTTGCCAGCAAGAAGCATACCATTTTTAGTCATAATTTCTCTATAATCATTATTAAATTCAAATCTATGTCTATGTCTTTCTTCTAATTTTTCTTTTGCAAATAGTTTATAGCTTTTACTATTTTTATCCAATATACAAGGGTAAGATCCCAATCTCAAAGTTCCACCTAAGTCTTCAACTCCCATTTGATCAGGCATAATATGTATTATTTGATCTTTTGTATTAATTTCAAATTCAGTAGAGTCTGCTTCCTTAATCCCACATACATTTCTTGCAAATTCTAAACAAGCTAGTTGCATACCCAAGCATATTCCTAAATATGGTATTTTATTTTCTCTAGCATATTTTATTGATAATTCAATTCCACTAGTTCCTCTCTTCCCAAATCCACCTGGGACTATAATTCCATGAATGTTTTTAAGAGAAGATTTTAAATTAGTTTTTGTTAATTTTTCAGAATCCACCCAAATAATATTCACTTTATGATGATTATATGCTCCTGCAGCCTTTAGTGCTTCTACTACAGATAAATATGCATCATGTAAAACTGTATATTTACCTACTAAAGCAATATTTACTTCTCCTTTTGGATTTTTGAAATTAGAAATCATTTTTTTCCAATCAGATAAATCTGGTTCATTATCTTTTAATTTTAAGCAATTTAATACTGCTTTTGCAAGACCCTCTTTTTCCATTTTTATGGGTACTTCATACAAAATATCAACATCTAAATTTTGAATTACATTCTCTTTTTGGACATTACAAAATAATGAAATTTTAGATTTTAAAGAATTATCTAAGGGAATTTCTGATCTTGCTACTATTATGTCTGGCTGTATGCCTAAACCTTGCAATGCTTTAACAGATGTTTGTGTTGGTTTAGTTTTTAACTCTTGTGAACAGCCTATATAAGGAATTAAAGTAACATGAATTAAAATTACATTTTCATGTCCTTTCTCTAATTTAAATTGTCTAATAGCTTCAATATGTGGTTGAGATTCAATATCACCTACAGTACCGCCTACTTCTATAATTGCAATTTCAACACCTTTATAATTTACATCACCCTTATATATTCTTGATTTTATTTCATTAGTAACATGAGGGATTATTTGAACTGTACCACCACCGTAATCTCCTTTTCTCTCTTTATTCAATACTGCAGAATATATTTTTCCAGATGTAACACATGATCCTTTATTTAAACTTTCATCAATAAACCTTTCATAATGACCTAAATCTAAATCTGTTTCAGCTCCATCATCTGTAACAAATACTTCACCATGTTGAATTGGATTCATAGTTCCTGGATCTACATTTAAATATGGATCAAATTTTTGCATAGTGACTCTAAATCCTCTTGCTTTTAATAATCTGCCTAGAGATGCTGCTGTTATTCCTTTTCCTAAGCCTGATACTACTCCTCCAGTAACAAATACATACTTAACGCTCATAAAAAACTCTCCCACTCAGGATTATTAGTCCTAAAAATTTTATTTGATAAATAATTCAAACTCTTATTATTGAATTCTCCAAAAGTAATAGAATAAGAATGAAGACAATAAGAATCTTTTCCATATGTTTTCTTTATTTTATTTAAAAAATCAATTTGGTTTTTTGAAAAATTATTACTTTTATTATTATATTTAATATCTCCCACAATTTGGTGGTTATAAAATGATAAATGTGATCGTATTTGATGTGATGCTCCTGTTATTAATTGAACATCTAACAAAGAGATATTTATTGAAGCATTTTCTTTTAACACTTTATATTTTGTTATAATTTTTTTAGAATTACTAGAATAATTATTACTAATAATAGATTTATTATTTTTTTTATCCTTAAATAAATATGCTTCTAGTATATCTTCCTTTATTTTGAATAAACCAAAACATAATGCATGATAATGTTTTTCAATATTATGTGCTTTTATCATATTAGATATTTCTCTAGATGATAAATAGTTTTTACCAAATATAATAATACCTGTAGTATTTCTATCTAATCTATTTAAAACACTTCCATATTTATTATTATAATCATATAATAATTCATTTAATGAAATATCTTCTTTTTTTGATTTCTGAGATAAAACATTTAATGGTTTATTATATAAAATTATATTATCATCTTCAAATATGATTTTTGAAATATCTATTTTTTTATTAGAATAATTATTTTCTATTTTTGAAGAAAATTTTAAATATGTTTCATCACTTATAAAAATTTCTACCACATCACCCTTTTTTAAAATATTATCATATTTACATTTAGAATGATTTATTTCTATATTATTATTTCTTATTTGTTTATATATTAATGAAATAGGAGCATTTGGTAATATCTTTTGTAAAAATTTATCCGTTCGAATACCATTCAATGTATTATCAATAATAAACTTTATCATTTTGTATTTTTATTAAATACATTTGATTGTGTATTCATTTGTTCCATCATTTGTAATTGAGCTTTAATATTAGAAAGATTAGATTCTTGCTTTTGTCTTGTTTGATCTAACTTTTTATAGCTTTCTTCCACTTTACTATAAAAAGATGTATACATTGGAGAAAATGAACCTATCATATTTTCTAATTGAGTTTCACAATCTCTCATACTTGATACATAAAAATTTAAAGCTTCTTCATATAATTTTAATATTTCTTTTCTGCTTTCTTTCATCAAATTATCTGCTTGTATGTTAGCATCATGAACAATTTGTTCTGCTCTCTCTTTTGCTATTTCAACTTGATTAGAAGAATCTATCATTTGATCCCTTTTGGCTCTTGCTTCAATTAAAAATTTATTTGCTTCTTCTCTTGAAGCATTTCGAATATCTTCTGCTTCTTGTTTTAATTTTGGAATTGATTGAAGATCCTCGGGTAAAGTCTTCTTAATATCATCAATTAGTGTAATTAAAGCTACTTTATCCAAATAAATATGATTTCTGTTATCTGGCCTTATTGATTCTACATAATCTTCAATACTCTTAATATTTACTTCTAATCGAGTCATATTAAACTCCCTTTTAAAATTATTTAAATTTTTCTATTATTTTTTTTGCAACATATGGTTCTACAAAATGAGAAATATCGCCTTTGTACTCAGCTACTTCTTTTACTACACTTGAAGATAAATAAGAATATTGTAAGCTTGTAGTTAAAAAAATAGTATCTATTTCATTATACAATATTTTATTTGTTTGTGATAATTGCAATTCATACTCAAAATCAGTAACAGCCCTTAATCCTCTAATAATAATATTTGCTTTACACTTTTTTGCAAAATCTACCAATAAACCATCGAAATATTGTATTTCTACATTATCGAATTGTTTTGTTGTTTCTTTAAGCATATCAAATTTTTCTTCTTTAGAAAATAAGGATACTTTCTCAGAATTAACTAAAATTCCAACAATTTCTTTATCTACAATTTTAGATGATCTTCTAATTATATCTAGATGACCTTTTGTTACTGGATCAAATGAGCCAGCATATATTCCTATTTTCATTATATCCTCTTAAAAAAAGCGTGTTTGTTTGTCTTATATTCTTTTACTCTAAAAATATCATAACCCAACGAAGAAATTTTATTTAAGTCATCATCAATAGTTGTTTCTAATATT
>JAUNSV010000006.1:0-36162 GCA_030539055.1 Eubacteriales bacterium
AATATGAAAAATACAAAAGAAAAAATAGTACTATTAGGGTCTACTGGCTCCATAGGAACTCAAACATTACAAGTTTTATCAATAACAAAAGATTGCGAAGTTTTAGCTTTAGCTTGCAATAAAAATATTTCTTTATTAAAAAAACAAATAAAACAATTTAAACCAAAATATGTATGTGTGTATGATGAAAAAGAAGCAAAAAAATTAGAAGAATATATTCATAAAAATAAATTAAATATTACACTATACATAGGAATGAATGGATTAAAAAAATTATGTACTATTAAAGAAGCAAGCTTAGTAATAATTGCACTAGTAGGAGTAATAGGAATTGAGCCAACTATAGAAGCTATAAAAAATAAAAAAAATATTGCTTTAGCAAATAAAGAAACATTAGTATGTGCAGGCAGTATTATTATGCCGTTGGTAAAAAAATATAAAATTGAATTAAGACCCATCGACTCAGAGCATTCAGCAATTTGGCAATCACTTAATGGCGAAAAAGAAAGCACTATAAAAAAAATATTATTAACAGCATCAGGTGGCCCATTTTATAATAAAAATATTAATGATTTAAAAAAAGTAACACTACATGATTGTTTAAATCATCCAACTTGGAAAATGGGCAATAAAATAACAATAGATTGCTCTACCATGGTAAACAAGGGTTTTGAAGTTATTGAAGCAATGCATTTATTTAATGTTGAAGCAAAAAACATACAAGTAATAATTCAAAGAGAATCCATTATTCATTCTGCAGTTTTATTTAAAGATGGAGCAATAAAAGCAGAATTGTCTGTGCCATCTATGAAAATCCCTATTGAGTATGCTATATATAAAAATAATAGAAGATATATAAAAGAAAGAGAATTAGATTTTAATACTTTAAAAAATTTATCATTTGATAAACCAGATTTAAATACTTTTAAAGGTTTAAAAATTGCATATGAAGTTGCAAAAAAGAAAGGCTTATATCCAACATCATTTAATATATTAAATGATGAAGCTGTAAATTTATTTTTAAATAAAAAAATAGAGTATTTAGATATTTATAAAATAATACAAAGTGGTTTAAAAGATTTTGAAAATAAAAAATTAAATAAAAAAAATCCCAAATTAAAAGATATATTAGATTTAATTAAATACGAAAAGGAATATATATGCAATTTATATCAATAATATGTGCAATTTTAGCATTATCTATAATAATACTATTTCATGAGTTTGGTCATTTTATTTTTGCTAAAATATTTAAAGTAGGAGTAATAGAATTTTCTTTGGGTATGGGACCAAGAATTATTTCTTTTGTAAAAAATAATACCAGATATTCATGGAAAGTTATACCTTTTGGTGGGTCTTGTGCTATGATAGGAGAAGACCCATCTGGTAGTGGAGATTTTTCTTCATATGGTGGAGCTTATGATGAAAATACAGGCTTGGTAGATTTTGATGGAGTTAAATTTCCAAAAGATGAAATATCAAAAATAAGCTTCAATAATATAATGCCTTATAAAAAATTACTTATAGCTTTTGCAGGTCCTTTATTTAATTTTATTCTTGCTTTTATCGTATCATTAGTAATAGTTTTTTTCACTGGAATAGATAAACCTATTATAAGAAATGTAAGTGAAAATTCTCCTGCAACAATTGCTATGCCATACACTTTACAAAATGGAGATGAGATTTTATCATTAGAAACACCAAACAAAAAAAGTAAGGTAGTGGTAACAAGAGATATTACATTATTTATGTACATAAATGACCAATATTTTACAAATGAAAAATATCCCTTAGGTATTACATTTAAGAGAGATGGTCAAATACTTGAAACTATTGTTAAGCCACAATATAACGAAGAAGTTAAAAGGAATATTATAGGTATTTCATTTAAGAATGAGAGCCTAAAACCACAGAATGTAATTCAATTAGTTCAATTTACTTTTTATGAAATAGGCTTTTGTTTAAATTCAACTATAACAAGTTTACAATTATTATTTTCTGGTCAACTTTCTGCAAACGAAATTTCTGGACCTATAGGTACTGTAGCTATTATGGGATCATCTATTAGTGAAGCATCGACTTATGGTTTGTTAAGTGGATTTCTTGTATTTATAAATCTTATTAGTGTAATATCTGCAAATTTGGGTGTTATGAATTTATTACCTATACCAGCACTTGATGGTGGAAGAATAGTCTTCTCAATTTATGAAATGATTTCTGGAAGAAAAGTAAATGAAAAAGTAGAAAGATTAGTAAATGGAGCATCAATGCTATTACTTTTATTATTAATGATTTTTATTATGGGAAGTGATATATATAAATTAATCCCTTTCTTAAGTAAATGATAAATAGAAAAAATACAAAAAAAATTAATATTGCTAATACATACATAGGTGGGTCAGATAATATACTAATTCAATCAATGTGCAATACTAAAACTACTAATGTAGAAGAATGCATAGAGCAAATTTTGCAACTAGAGGATGCTGGTTGTGAAATAATTAGAGTTTCTGCTCCAGATATGGAATCAGCAAAAGCAATTAATATAATAAAACAAAAAATACACATCCCAATAGTTGCAGATATTCATTTTGATTATAAATTAGCACTTTCTTCTATTGAAAATGGTGCAGATAAAATAAGAATTAATCCAGGCAATATTGGATCAATAGAAAAAGTAAAATTAATTTGTGAAAAAGCAAAAGCATACAAAGTGCCAATTAGAGTTGGTGTAAATTCGGGGTCTATATCTAGCACGATTTTACAAAAATATAATAATAAAGTATGTGCAAATGCTTTAGTAGATTCTTGTTTATATTGCATTAATATATTAGAACAATTTGATTTTAGAGATATTGTAGTATCTATAAAATCTTCTGATATACTAATGTGCATACAAGCATACAAACAAATTGCATCAAAAACAATTTATCCACTTCATGTAGGAATTACAGAATCTGGGACTCTTTGGTCTGGAAATATAAAATCTTCTATTGGGCTTTCACTAATATTGAATGAAAATATAGGTAATACAATAAGAGTATCGCTCTCAGCAAATCCTATAGAGGAAGTAAAAAGTGCTAAATTAATATTACAAACATTGGGATTACGAAGTGATGGAATAAAAATTATTTCATGCCCTACTTGTGCAAGAACAAATATAGATATAATTAATTTATCAAAAAAAGTAGAAGACATTCTTTTATTAAAATACCCAAATAAGAAAATAAAAGTAGCTATAATGGGTTGTGCTGTAAATGGACCTGGTGAAGCATCAAATGCAGATATAGGAATAGCAGGTGGCATAGGAGAGGGTTTAATTTTCAAAAAAGGAAAAATAATACGAAAAGTAAAAGAAGAAAATTTATTAGAGGAATTATTAAAAGAAATTGAAAAAATTTAATGATATTTTTTCGCTGGGTTTATCTAGCGAGAGTATTAAAAAATATGATAATTTATATATTAATAAAATTACGAAGAAAGAAGATAATAGCACTCTTTCTGTCTTTTTTTATGCACAAAATTATTATAAAAATGAAGAGTTAAATTTTTTAATAAAAAAAATTAACGAAAAGTATTTTAGAAAAAAAAGAATAATTATAAATTACAAAATAAAATATAATATTGAAAATTTTGATTTATTACTATTTTTAGATAATAACAAAGAAGATATAAAACTTGAGTTAAAAAAACAAAATATTGTTTTATGCAATATGTATATTGACAGTAAAATTGAAGTACTAAAAAATGACAGTAAATACAATATAGTTTTTACTATACCAAATTTTTTATTATACATACAAAAAGAAAATGAATTCATAAATTGTATAAAAGATTATTTTTCATATACTTTTAATATAGAAGTTGAATTAATAATTAATTTTGAATTAAAAGAAGAAAAAAATATTGATGAATTAAAATTAATCGAAAATCACAACAAAGAGTATGAAAATTTACATAAAAATGATATTAACGCTCATGTGAATCCCGAAAGCGTTGCTATTAAAAAAAATTATGATAAAAAAATAAATAGACAAAAAAGAAAATATTATAATGATGGAAAAGTAATTTTTGGGAAAGAAATAGATCCCAAATTACAAATATATACATTAGATCAATTAGATGTAGAAATAAAAAAAGTTGTAATTAGAGCAACTATTACGGCTTTTAATTTACGCTTTTCTAAAATGGGAAGAAGAATTATATCTTTAACACTATCTGATTTAAATGATTCTATATATATGACAATTTTTCCAGATGAAGAAGAGTATAATATTGTATCAAAAAGACTTTGCGTAGGAAAAGCAATAAAAGTAGAAGCTCAAGCTACGATGTCTGAATTTGATAAAGAGATCACACTTCAATATATTGTAAATATAGAGGAGTGTGATAATGACTTAATATTTCCTAAAAAGAAAGATGAAGAAAAAGAAAAAAGAGTCGAATTGCATTTGCACACAAAAATGTCGCAGCAGGATGGTGTAGGAGATATAGAAGAGTATATTGATAAAGCAATATCTTATGGGATGCATGCTTTAGCAATTACAGACCATGGGGTGGTACATAGTTTTGCTAAAGCAAGGCACCATTTACAAAAGAGAATAAAAGAAAATAAAAATTTAAAATTTAAGTTGATATATGGTGTAGAGGGATATTTGGTTGATGATACAATTATTCCAAACACTATTAATAAATCAAATTATTTAGAAGAAGAATATGTAGTATTTGATATAGAAACAACAGGATTAAATAAAATAGAAGATAAAATTATAGAAATAGGAGCTTGCCTTTGTAAGAATGGAAATATTATATCTACTTTTTCTAAATTTGTAAATCCAAAGATTCATATTCCATCAAGAATTACTACTCTTACTTCAATTAGTGATAAAGATGTATTAGATGCAAAAACTATTGATTTTGTATTAAAAGATTTTAAAGATTTTGTTGGAGAGAGAACGCTTATTGGTCATAATGTAAAATTTGATATAGGCTTTATAAAAGAGAAAGGAAAAAAATTAAATATATATTTTGATAATAAAACTATTGATACAATGGAATTACAAAGAGTGTTATTACCAAATTTAAAAAATTCTAAACTAGATACTTTATCAAAAGCTTTGAATATAACTAACGAGCATCATCATAGAGCTATAGATGATGCGATTTGCACACAAAAGTGTTATATGAAATTAATGGAAATAGATAATCCTAAACCAGATGAATATGAAAAAATAAAAATATCATATATTAAAAAATTACCTAGATATCATATTATTATATTAGCAAAAAACGATATTGGAAGAGTAAATTTATATAAAATAATTTCTTTATCGCATATAAAATATTTCAAAACAAAACCAAGAATACCAAAATCTCTTCTTAATGAATTTAAAGAGGGATTAATAATTGGTTCTGCATGCTCAGAGGGTGAAATATATAAATCAATATTAGAGGGAGAAGACGAAAAAAAATTAGAAGAAATAGCATCATATTATGATTATCTTGAAGTTCAACCAATTAATAACAATAAATATTTAATAAGTGAAGATAATTATATTAAATCAATTGATGATCTAATTCAAATAAATAAAAAAATAATTGATCTAGCAACGAAATTAAATAAACCTTGTGTAGCAACAAGTGATGCACATTTTGTTAATGAAGAGGATCAAATATATAGAGATATATTAATGAGAGCAATGTATTTGGATAAAAATAAAAAGGATGACTTAATAAAAAATGAAACAGATAGTGTCAAATTATTTTTAAAAAATACAAAAGAAATGCTTGATTCATTTTCATATTTACCTATTGAAAAAGCAAAAGAAATAGTAATAAAAAATACAAATTTAATATGCTCTATGGTAGAAGATATTTCTCCTGTAAGAGATGATAAATGCCCACCTATTTTAGAAAACTCAGATCAAATTTTAAAAAATAGCTGTTTACAAAATTTAAAATTACAATATGGCGATACAATTCCACCACTAATAGAAGAAAGATTGAATACAGAGTTAAGATCTATTATTGATAATGGATATTCTGTAATGTATATTGCTGCAAAAAAATTGATTGATGAATCAATTAAAAATGGATACAGCGTAGGCTCAAGAGGCTCTGTTGGTTCATCATTTGTTGCTACAATGGCAGGGATATCTGAAGTAAACCCTCTCCCCCCACATTATTATTGCAAGAAATGTCATTTTATTGATTTTGATTCTGATATAGTAAAAGAATATAAAAATGAAACTGGATTTGATTTACCAAATAAAAAATGCCCTATGTGTAATGAAGAATTATCTAAGGATGGTTGCAATATTCCATTTGAAACTTTTCTTGGTTTTAATGGTAATAAAGAACCAGATATAGATTTAAATTTTAGTTATGAATATCAATCTTTAGCACATAAGCATACAAATGAATTGTTTGGAGAAAAGAATACTTACAAAGCAGGAACAATTTCTACACTCGCAGAGAAGCAAGCTTATGGAATGATAAAAGGATATTTAGATGATAATAAAATTTCTAAGAAAAAATCACAAATTGATTATATGACAAAGCGATTATCTGGCATAAAAAAAACTACAGGTCAACATCCTGGTGGGATTATAGTACTTCCAAATGATGAAGAGATATATACATTTTGCCCCATTCAAAACCCAGCAGACAAAGAGGATGATGATGCAAAATACATAACTCATTTTGATTATCATGATATAGATTCGAATGTTTTAAAATTAGATATTTTAGGCCATGGTGCACCAAGTATGATAAGGCATTTATATGATTTTACACATATTAATCCTATGGAAGTGGATTTTTCTTGCAAAGAGGTTTTATCACTTTTTAAAAGCACAAAAGCATTAAATATAGAGCCTAGTGATATCAATGGTGTAACTCTAGGATTATTGACTATACCAGAATTTGGCACAAGCTTTGCAATGCAAATGGTTATAGAAGCAAAGCCAGAAACAGTATCTGATCTAATAAGACTTGCAGGTCTAGCCCATGGCACAGATGTATGGAAACATAATGTTGAAGACATTATTAACTCTAATATTGCTACACTAAAAGAAAGCATATGTTGTAGAGATGATATTATGATTTATCTTATAGATAAGGGAATAGATCCTCTAAAATCTTTTGAAATAATGGAGAGAATTAGAAAGGGAAAACAATTAAATAAAGATGATGAAGAATTAATGCGTTCAAAAAATATACCAGAATGGTATATTACTTGTTGCAACAAAATAAAATATATGTTTCCTAAGGCTCACGCAGCAGCTTATGTAATATCTGCACTCAGAATAGCTTATTTTAAAATATTTTTTCCTGTTGAATATTATGCATCATATTTTAGTATTAATATAGAAAATTTTGATTATGATATGCTATGCGTAGAAAAAAATATTTTATTCGATAAAATAAAAAAATATCATAACAATGAAAATGATGGAAAAGATGCAAAAAGAATAGAAAAAATTTTTAATTTGATGAGTGCTACACAGGAGATGTTCGCAAGAAATATTGAATTTATGCCAATTGATTTATATAAAGCTAAGGCAGAAAGTTTTGTTATTATAGATAATAAAATAATGCCACCCTTTAGAGCTATCCAAGGTCTTGGAGAAACAATAGCAAAGGATATAGAGAAAGAGGCAAAAATAAAAAAATTTGAAAATATAGAAGATTTGCAAGAAAGAACTCATATTAATAATACTCTGTTGAATAAAATGTCTCAAATGGGGATATTGAGTGGTTTAGCTAATAGAGAAATAGAAAAGCAAATGTCTATTTTTGATATAGTGTAGAAAAAAAATATAAAATATGATATAATTTTTAAATTATTATGAATGCTTTTTTAGCTCAGTTGGTAGAGCAACTCATTCGTAATGAGTAGGTCGCCGGTTCAAATCCGGCAAAAAGCTTTGGAGGTTTTTATGCACGAATATTTACGAGCTGTAGGATTTTCTTCATTTGAAGACAATCATCAAGTAGATGATTTTATTTTAAAAAATATAGAAGATAGTTTTTTAATTAGTTCATTTATTATTCCAAATGGGCATATTTATGGACAATACAAAATACCATTATCTTCTTCTTTTGGAATCTCTGTAGTTGGAGAACAAAATGATAATAAAGTTTTTTTAAAAGAGTATTATTTTCCTACTATAAAAGGGTATGATCCTTTAGTGATTCAAGAGTGTACTATACAAAGACATTCTGAAAAAGAAACATTTGCAGGAATTGTAGATGATTATAAACTTGGAGTAGCATTAATATTTTTTGTTACTAACCCTAATCAATATCAATCTATGTTAAAGAAAAAAGATAAAAAGGCTATTGGTATTAATCGTATTTTTTTATCTGCTTTATCAAATTCAGGTACTATAATCTTACCACTTGAAAAAAGCATATATAAAGAAAAGAACAATAAAAAAGATGGAGATGATATTTATACTGTAGTAGATTCTTCTTTTATACCTTATGGAATAGAGTGTGATAAATACAATATTTTAGGAGAGATACTTTCTGTAAGTACTAAAACAAATAAATTCACTAAAGAGAAAGTGCATGAAATGCGAATATCAACAATGGGCTTAGAGATTACACTTGCAATTAATGCTATAGATTTAGTTGGTGAACCAAAGCCAGGAAGAAGATTTAAGGGGCAGATTTGGCTTCAAGGCGAGATAGAGTTTTTAGAAAAATAGAAAATAGAGCTACAATAATTAAAAATAAAAGAAGAATATATATAGTCAAATCTTTAAATAACAACTCTGGCAATAAAGAAATAACATAATCAAATCTTGGATCCAAAATCCAATAATCATTATTAAATAATAAATGATGAAAAGTAATAAAGAAATTATTAAAATTAAAAATAATAACAGAAATTAGAAGTGCAATAATAGCCATAATAATTTTTAACGAGCTAATATAGTTTTTCCAAATCAACATGAAACTTTCTTTAAGCTTATACTTTATAATAACAAAATATATGATTGATAAGAAAAGAAAAATGTAGCTCATATCAACCAAATTGTTCATTAAATTTCTTACATCAATAAAATGCAATTTAGTTCTTTCACTAAAAAATTCTTTTTTTTCACCATTTATTGTAACTACTGCACTTAAATCTTTTTCTTTATTTTTTAAATAATTCATCATATTGTTTGTTACAATATTAATATCTTCATTTGATATATCAATACACAAATCTTCATATACATTATATTTGTTATATAATTCATTTAATAAATTGTTATTAATAAAACATACAATTTGAAATGAAGTAATCAAAAAGAAAAACATAATAAAAAAAATAAAAATTGTATTAATAATTTTTTTATAAATTAACATAAGGATATTATAATGAAAAACGAAATAGAACGCAAGTGGTTGATTGATATTAAAAATATACCATTAAATTTAAATGATTATAATTATAAAGACATAGAACAAGCTTATTTGCTAAGTAAGCCAACTTGTAGAATTAGAAAAGAAGATAGTACTTATTTTTTTACAATTAAAGAGAATACTTTTATAAATGGAGAGAAAGATAATTATGTAAGAAAAGAAAGCAATTTTATTATCGATAAAGATACTTATGATAGGCTTATTTTATCAAAATTTGGAATTGTAATAAAAAAAAGAAGATATAATATTCCTTATGGTGAGTATATTATAGAGTTAGATATATTTAAAGATGAATATAAAGGTTTAATATATGCAGAGATAGAATTTGATACTAGAGAGCATGCTATAGAGTTTACATCTCCCGATTGGTTTGGATTAGAGGTTACTTTACACAAAAAGTATTCCAATCTATCACTTGCAAAAGGAAGTTTACTTTGATATAATAAAATTGATAGGGAGGTATAAGTATATGCAAGAAAAAATTGAATTAAAAAAACAATTAATAATAACAATTGGGCGTCAATATGGCTCTGGCGGACGCACAGTAGGCAAGCTTCTTGCTGAAAAGTTGCATATTTCCTATTATGATGAAGAAATACTTAGATTAGCCTCAGAAGCATCTGCTGTAGGAGAAGAATTTTTTAGAGAAAGCGATGAAAATTTAGATAATAAGAATTTATTGAATATTATTGCAGGAAAAAAATTCGAAATGGGCAAACCAGAAACAGGCAAAAATCTTACAACACCCGATAATTTATTTAAATTTCAATCCGAAGTAATAAAAGAATTAGCTACAAAAGAGTCTTTTGTTATAATTGGTAGATGTGCAAATTGGATTTTACAATCAGAACATAAGAATAAAGTACTCCGTATTTTCTTTTATGCCGATTATGACACAAGAGTAAAAAGAATTATGGACCAAGAGAAAATAGAACGATCAGATGCAGTTGATAAAATAAAAAGAAAAGACAGAAAAAGAGAAGAGTATTATTATTATTTTACAAGGCATGAGATAGTAGATTTAGATAATTATGATTTAATGATTAATACTACTACAATAGGATTTCCCGAAATATTGGATATTATTCAAACATTCTTAAAAGTAAGAGGATTTACAAATTAAAATATTCCTGGGTAGTTCGTAACCACATTTATTGAACCTACAAAATCATACAGGGACACCTATTATTTGTACATGGCTATAATGCCTTGCCTATATGGCCGGAGGACTATAAAAGTGCACATGCGGTAACCCACCTAGCGTTAGCTAGGGATCAATAAGTGGAGCGACTACCTGGGTATTTTTATATTTACGGAGTAAAAATGGAAGAGAATAAAAAAGAAAATAGGTATATAAAATTAGGAATTACTTTATTTTTAGTTTTGCTTGCTGTAGTAATTTCTTATTTTATTTTGAGAGATATATCTTCTATAGCCAAATTTATTAATATTATATTAAAATCTTTATCTTCAATCTTTATTGGATTCACATTAGCATATATTTTTTCACCATTGTACAATATGATAAGAAATTTTATTATAAAAATATTTAAGAATACAAAATTCAAAACAAAAAAAATATTAACATTTGCTAAAGTCATTTCTACAATAATATGTATATTGCTTGTTCTTATTATAGTATTTGGTTTATTATTGTTAATGATACCAGATTTAGTAAAATCAATAAATGATTTAATTAAAAATCTGCCATCATACTCTGCAAATCTTTCTATAGTATTGAATTATTTTCATTTGGAAGAATATGAAAAACAATTTAAAGAATGGTACAATCTTTTTCAAACAAATATTATTCAATTCATTCTTTCTTTTTCACAAAACTATGGAAAAAGTTTATTAAAGGGAGTATATAGCAGTGTTTCTTCATTTATTTATATAATAGTAGACTTCTTTGTAGGAATTATAGCAATGATATATTTGCTTAATTCTAAAGAAAAATTATTATCGCAATATAGGAAAATTGTATTTGCTTTATTATCAAAAAAGAATGCAATAAGTTTTATGAGAGAGTGTAAATATGTGCATAAAATTTTTGGCAGTTTTATTTCAGGGAAGCTTCTAGATTCTTTAATTATAGGAATAATGTGCTATATAGGTTTATTAATTTTAAAAACACCATATGCATTAATAGTATCTGTAATCATTGGTATAACAAATGTTATTCCATTCTTTGGACCTTTTATAGGAGCAATACCATCTATTATTTTAATAGCTCTTGCAGAACCAATTCAAGGAGTATACTTTGCAATATTTATTTTAATTTTGCAACAGTTCGATGGCAATATTTTAGGACCATTAATATTAGGAGATAGAACAGGTGTCGCTTCGTTTTATGTATTGGTATCAATTCTTTTGTTTGGTACATTGTGGGGTTTTGTAGGAATGTTACTTGCTGTGCCTTTATGGGCGATTATGCAGCATATTATAAATTATTTTTGCAAAAAGGAATTATTAAAAAAGAATTTACCTATTGATTCAATTGATTATTCATATGAAAAAGTTGATGAGATGTGTAAAGAAAATATTCAATAAAAAAATGGCTATAAGCCATTTTTTATTGTCCTTTACCACAACATTTTTTATACTTCTTACCACTACCGCAAGGGCAAGGGTCATTTGGATATATTTTTTCTTTTTCTCTTTTTATTACAAGTGAACTTTTCACTTCTTTCATTATTTCATTTCTTCTTTCTTTAGACAGAACTGTGTCCCACTCGCTAAGCTCATATAGCCAATTAGCTTTTGCTTTAATCATATTTGCATATAATTTTTCTGGTTCAATTAAAATTTTTACTTTTGAATTTTCTTTTAATTGTGCAACTTTATTGTCTTTTTTTATAGAGTCATTTATTCCCTCTAAAAAGCCAACAAATGACTCTATATCCATATCATAAAGCGTAGCTAATTCTATCACAGTTCCACTTATTTCTTCTTTAGGATTTGATAAAATTTTTTTATAAATATTTTTTTCTTTTAAAAAATAATTATCCCAAATTTTTTTTGAATTATTATTTTGATTGTATGCTTTCTCGTGCCAATTTTCTAAAATACTTGTTGCCATTTGATTACTCCCTATGTTATAATAAAACTGCCTCGAATTACCGAGGCAGAATTGCTTAAATATCTTTCTTAGAGTGTATACTTAATACATAAATCATTTATATAAACAAGGTACACTTTGATTTAATATTAAAGCTTAGCTACATTGATAGCTTGTGGGCCTTTGTCTCCATTTTGAACTTCAAAAGAAACCTTGTCGCCATCATTAAGACTTTTGTATCCACCTGATACTATACCAGAGTAGTGAACAAATATGTCTTTGCCTGATTCATCAGAAATGAACCCGTAACCTTTTTGGTTGTTAAACCACTTAACTGTACCTTCCATTAATAAAGGACCTCCTAAAATAATTGATGCATTGCATCAAAGTCAATATAACATATTTTTATAATATAGTCAATCAATTTTTATACATTTTCTAAAAAATTTTAATTTTCAAAATATGCAAAATAGCACTATAAAAAACAATAATATTGCACTTCAAACTTGTATTTTATCTTTATTTTTAATTTGCGGATACATTGAGATTGTAGTACCATTTTTTGATATAAGTGGAATAAAATTAGGCTTACCAAATTTAATTGCTTTAATATCATTTGATATTATAGGTTATAAGGCTACAGCATTTTTATCTTTTCTTAGAGTGCTTATTATTCAAACTTTATTTGGGACTTTTTTTACTTTTGGAATTTCTTTCGGAGGCTTTTTAACTAGTATTTTGATAATGATAATTATGAAAAAATTTTTTAAAATGTCAATAATTATAGTATCCTTATATGGCTCAATATTTCATTGGATTGGTCAAGTAGTAGCATTTGGAATTTTTTCAAAATTTTTTTATTGGAATGTGAATATATTTTTTACAGCAATTTTGTTTGGTATTGTACCAGGCTTATTAATAGGAGTGATTGCAAATATAATTTTAAAAAATAAATATATAAAAAACATTAAAGAAATGAAAGGCGGATTATAAAATGAAGAGAAATCATTTTGTATTAGGATTTTTATTATTGCTTAGCGTTAGTTTATTATCTTGTTCCAATAAGAGTGGTAGTGTATTTTTTGCAGAGAATGAAACAGCATATCCTATGGTTGAATATGCAATGGATGAAGCAGGTAACACTTATTTTAGAGATGGAGCATTACCACAACAAAAACTTTTTTCTAGCAAAGCTACTGGAGCAAATGATATAAGTGAAGAAGTATCAAGTGCAAACACTAATAATTCTACAGAAAAAAAATTAATCAAAAGAGTTTACATCGATGCAGAGAGCAATAAGTATGATAATAGTATAGAAAGTATAGAGAACAGTATTTCTAAAGTAAATGCTTATATCGAAAATAAACGAATAAGTGGCAATAATGAAAAAGATACACAGAATAGAAGAAGTGCATATTATGTTATTAGAGTGCCAAAAGATAATGTAGAAAAATTTTTATCTTCCATAGATGGAGATATCAATATTTTATCAAAAGAGGAATCTGTAGAAGATGTATCACTACAATATTCTGATACTATGCTAAGAAAAGAATCATTGTATTTAGAGCGTGAGAAATTAAATGAATTATTAAAAAAGGCTACAAAAATAGAAGATATATTAAAAATTAATGAACGCTTATCGAGCGTAAATTATGAAATAGTAAGAATAGAAAGAACAATTAGAAATTATGATAATGATATAAATTATTCTACAATAACTATAAATTTGTATGAGGTAAAAATTATATCAAGCAAACAGAAATTGGGTGTTGGTGAGAGAATAAGATATGGCTTTTTCAAAAATATTGAAGATATTAAAAATAACATAGTAGAAAGTTATATATATGTTATTTCACACTTGCCAATAATTACTATTACTATTATAATTTTAGGCATAATAATACTAATTGTAATACTATGTTACCAAAAGAGAACAAAAAGAAAGAAGAAAACGAAAGATAATAATAAAGACATTAAAGAATTATAAAAATATTAAAATTAAGGAGTAAAAAATGGAAAAGAAAGAAAAAATTATAGCACAAGCATTCGTGTTTGCTATTGGAGCAATAATATGTTGCATAATAATGGTTGGTGGGTTTTTATATTATAAGAAGAATGCTCAAAACACAATAGTTGCAACTGGCTCTTATGAAGTTAATTTTGAATCAGATTTAATAGTGTGGAGAGGGTCATTCAAAGCAAAAAGAGATACAGCAATGAGAGCTTATGAAAAAATCAAACAGGACAAAGAAGTTGTACAAAAGTATTTAAATGACAATGGTGTCAATAATACCGAAGTAGTATTTAGCTCAATTGATATTAGCGAATTATACAATAGCATTTATGATGAGAATGGTAATTATAAAGGGACAGAGCAAACAGGATATCAATTATCACAAGATATTACTATAACATCAAATGATATTGCAAAAATCGAAAGTGTATCAAGAGATATTTCAACTCTACTAGAGCAAGATGTAGAATTTTTATCATATAAACCAGAGTATTATTGCACTACACTTAGTGATATAAAACTCGATTTGATAGATAAAGCTACAGAAAATGCAAAAACAAGAATAGACATAATGGCTAAGCAAACAGGTGCTAGTATTACAAAATTAAAATCTTCTAAGCTGGGTATTTTCCAAATTACAGCAAGGAATACAGGTACAGCTTCGTATGGATCTGATGGTTATATAGATACTTCTTCAAAATCTAAAACAGCAACTATAACAGTTAGACTAGAATATGCAATTGAGTAAGTATAAGAATGTAATAGCTATATCAATTATTTGTATTTTAATAATATTATGCTTTTTAATACAAACATTTATTTCAAAAAAAAATGAACAAAAATTAATAATTACACAAAATAATATACAAATAACAAAAATAGATGATACAAATATAGATATAAATGTAGATGGCATTTATACTATAAAAGATAATGATAATTATAATACTATAGAAATTTCAAATGGTGGAATAAGAGTAATAGATGCAAATTGTAAAGATAAAACTTGTGTAAGGGTAGGCTTTATATATCCAAATAATCATAATTCTATTATAGCTTGCTTACCACATAAATTATTGATACAATTTAAATGAGATAGTGAAATATTTACTTGATATTATAATAAAATGATTATAGAAAGAAGTTATCAAAGGGGAGTATGGAACACTACTATGTTTCTACTCCCTGTTTTAATAGTGAATAATACACTTAGCTAAGTAATGCCTTAAGGTTGAATTTAACATTACCTTAAGGTGAATTTACCTTAATATTAAATATCTTGCGAATATTATTTAAATATGATATAATTTATTTTTACAAAGGTAAAAGGTATAAATATATGAAAAAAAACAACTTAATATATTTAAGTTTCGCCTTTATGTTATTTTTTGCTTCTTTTTCGTTATGTGATGGTTGGGAAAAGAATGCAGATGGATGGTTATATTCTCAAAATGGCTCATATTGTTTTAATACATTCATACAAGACAGTGGTTCTACTTATTATTTTGATCAAAATGGCAAGTGTGTGCAAAATTCATGGATAAAACTAAGTGATGATGCTTGGTATTATGCTGGCACTACTGGCAAGTTGTATGTGGATGGTATTTTTCATATCAATGACAATATGTATTATTTTGATGCAAATGGCAAATTATTAAAAGGCTGGATAGATGACACTTATTATGCTAATGAACAAGGATATTTAGTTATTGGTTGGCAGCAACTCCCTATTTCTAAACAAGGAATAGTAAAACAAGATGAAACAGAAGCTTGGTATTATTTTAAAAGTGATGGTAAAAAAGTAGCAGCAGAGAATGAAACTTATACCACAAAAACTTTTGAAGATAGAAAATATTGTTTTGATCAAAGAGGAGTTTTATGTGTAGGCTGGGTTCAAATGAAACAAGAGGATCCAGAAATAAAAGGATATATGTATTTTGCTGAAAAAGAAACAACTCAATTCAAATTTGGTCAAGCAGTTGTATCTACTTGGTATGCTGCACCAAGCCCAACTATAGCTAATATGAGTGAAGAGGTAGCTTGGTATTATTTTAATTCAGCAGGTTATCCTAAGTGTGGTCAAACAGAGAATTATCAAAGAACAAGAATAGACAACAAATATTATTTGTTTAATGACTTTGGCAATCCAGTTAGTGGAGTTAGAAGAGTAGGCGAAAATTACTATTATTTTGGTAATGATAGAAATGATTGTTCTATGAAAGCTGGTTTAGTTAGTGTTGTAGATGGTAGTGGAGTAAAAAATTCGTATTATTTTTCATCAAGTGGTCAAGGATATAGTGGAGTTTACAATAGTAAATTATATTTTCATGGATTATTGCAAAAAGCTGATTCACTTACAAAATACGAAGCTTTTGTAGTAAATTCGCAAATGTACTTGGTTAATTCAAGTGGTGTTATAGCAAAAAACAAGAAGAAAGTTAAAGATGGTGATGGCAATACATGGACTACTAACTCAAGTGGTATAGTAACAGATTATGAGGGTGGTCGTATTTCAGAATGTATTTATCCAGAGCCTAATGTTGATTGATTTTTTATTAGATTATTAAGGAGAAGGTTATGGTACAAATAAGCATTACAATTGCCATAGCCGTAGTGATTGTACTTGTTGTAATATTCATTTCTTTTAATATAGGAAAAAAAAGTGAAAGAAATAATTATGCAAACAAAGTTGGTACGGCTGAGAAAAGGTCAAAAGAAATAGTAAATGATGCTTTAAAAATGGCAGAAAGTATTAAAACAGAAAAATTGCTTGAAGCAAAAGAATCTATACTAAAGCAAAAGAGTGATTTAGAAAGAGAACTTACAAATAGACGAAGAGAAGTAAAAGAAATTGAAGAGAGAGCATTAAAAAGAGATGAATTATCTGAAAAAAAATCTCTAAATATTGATCAAAAAGAAAATGCTCTTTTAATGAAAGAAGAAGATTTAAAATTAAGAGAAGAAAGAGTAAAAAATTTATATGATGAAAGAGTACGAGAATTAGAGCGTATTTCTACATTATCAAGAGAAGCAGCAAAAATTGAACTCTTTTCTGCTGTAAGAGAAGAAATAAAACATGATATAGCAAAATACATCAAAGAGGAAGAAGCTCAAGCAAAAGAAGAAGTAGAAAAGAATTCAATAGACTTAATGATGCAAGTCATTCAAAGATGTTGTTCAGATCATGTTTCGGAAGCTACAGTTTCTGTTGTAGAACTTCCAAATGAAGAAATGAAAGGTCGAATAATTGGAAGAGAGGGTAGAAATATTCGTGCCCTTGAAAATTTGACAGGAGTAGAATTTGTAATTGATGATACTCCAGATACTGTGGTACTTTCTTCATTTGATCCAATAAGAAGAGAAATAGCACGAGTAGCATTAGAAAAATTAATTTTAGATGGCAGAATTCATCCAGCAAGAATAGAAGAAATAGTAGAAAAGAGTAAAAAAGAAGTCGATCAAAGCATAAAAGAGTATGGGGAAGAAGCAGTTTTATCATTAGGTATTCATGGTATTAATCCAGAGTTAGTAAAATATGTAGGTAGGCTTCATTATAGATTTTCTTATGGTCAAAATGCCTTAGTTCATTCAATGGAAGTAGCACAATTATCTGGAATATTTGCTCAAGAGCTAGGTTTAAATGTACAATTAGCAAAAAGAGCTGGTCTTTTGCATGATATTGGTAAATCTATTGATCATGAAAAAGAGGGAACGCATGTAACACTTGGTGCAGAGCTTTGTAGAAAATATAAAGAGCCTTTGGAAGTAATAAATTCTGTAGAATCTCACCATGGCGACAAAGAAGCTTTATATCCTATAGCTTTTATAGTGGGAGCATCAGATGCTATTTCTGCAGCTCGCCCTGGAGCAAGAAGAGAAACGATAGAAAATTATACTCAGCGTTTAATTCAATTAGAAGAGATAACAAATGCATATGAGGGTGTTGAAAAATCATTTGCTGTGCAAGCAGGTAGGGAAGTAAGAATAATGGTAACGCCAGAAAAAGTATCAGAAGACGATATGATAATAATGGCTCGTGCCATAGCAAAGCAGATTGAGGAGCAAATGACTTATCCTGGAACCATCAAAGTAAATGTAATTAGAGAATCAAGGGCCATTGATTTTGCAAAATAAATACTTTACTTTTTAAATAAATATGATATAATATTACAATTATTATACAGAGCGAGGGGAGGTGTTGAAAATGTCATCAGTAGTTGTGAAAGAGAATGAAACTCTTGACTCAGCTCTTAGAAGATTCAAAAGAAATTGTGCTAAAGCTGGTATTCAACAAGAAATAAGAAAAAGAGAGTTTTACGAAAAGCCATCAGTTAGAAGAAAGAAAAAATCTGAAGCAGCGCGTAAAAGAAAATTTTAAAATTAAAAAAGGCCCTATTCTGTTGAATAGGGTCTTTATTCGTTATAATGGAAGAGTATTCATATATAAAAACAATAAATATTGATAAAGAATCACTGCCCAAAATTTTTGGACCGTTAGATATTTTTGCTAAAAAAATACAAAAAATATATTCTATTTCACTAATAGAGAGAAATGGTGAAGTAAAAATTATGGGCAGAAAAGAGAATGTAGAAAGAGTATATAATATTCTTTCTACTCTTTTATCATTGTCAATATCAAGTGGGCAAGTAACGGAGCAAAATGTGGATTATACAATAGCTATGAATGAAACAAATGATGAAAAAATGATTATAGATATAGATAAAGATATTATTGCACATACATCAAAAGGACAAAGTATTAAAGCAAAAACAGTAAAGCAAAAGGAATATGTTGATTCTATACGAAAAAATATGATAACTTTTAGCATAGGTCCAGCTGGTACAGGAAAAACATATCTTGCAATGGCAGTTGCTGTATCTTTATTTAAAAAGGGAGAAGTGAATCGTATTATTTTGACAAGACCAGCTATTGAAGCAGGTGAAAAATTAGGCTTTTTGCCAGGTGATTTGCAAAGTAAAGTAGACCCCTATTTAAGACCCTTATATGATGCATTATATCAAATTTTGGGTATGGATAGTTTTCAATCAAATTTAGAAAAAGGATTAATAGAAGTAGCACCTTTGGCTTATATGCGTGGAAGAACCTTGGATAATGCTTTTATAATATTAGATGAAGCACAAAATACTACAGCATCACAAATGAAAATGTTTTTAACAAGAATAGGTTTTAATTCTAAAGTAGTAATTACAGGAGATGAAACGCAAAAAGATCTCGATACAAAAGCGATATCTGGTTTAGACCAAGCAAAAAAAGTATTGAAGAATATAGAGGGTATAGAATTTATAATTTTGAGTTCAAAAGATGTAGTAAGGCACCCTCTAGTGCAAAAGATAGTAAAAGCATATGATAATTTTGAACATAGAAAACAAAAATAATACATGGTGTGATTTTTCTTTAGAAAAAGTATCTAATAGTGTAATTAACGAAGCATTGAAATTGCATAAAATTAGTGTACCTTGTTTTGTTAATTTAATATTTTGTACAAAAAAGAAAATAAAAGAAGTAAATAATAGTACAAGAAATATTAATAAAGTAACAGATGTTTTATCATTTCCAAATATAGATTTTAATATTTCAAAATATGACATTTCAATTTATGATTTTGAACATAATGCAATTTATTTAGGAGACATATTAATTTGTACTAAAAAAATGATAGAGCAAGCAAAAAAATATAATCATTCTATAAAAAGAGAATGTGCTTTTTTAATAGCTCATTCAATATTACATTTACTAGGATATGATCATATAAAAAAAGATGATGAAGAAAAAATGTTTACGCTTCAAGAAAGGATATTAAATAATATTGGGATATCAAGATAAAAAATCAAATTTCTTAATGCAAGGGACTATACTTGCTTTCGCTGGATTAATTGTTCGTTTGATTGGTGTATTTTATCGTATACCAATGATAAATATTATAGGTGAAGAGGGAAATGGATATTATACATCTGCATATAATATTTATTCTCTTTTTTTAATTTTATCATCATACTCTTTCCCTGTTGCTTTATCTAAAATATTATCTTACAAATTTTCAAAAAGAGCTTATGCAAATGCTTATAGTACTTTTAAAATATCATTAATTATTGCTACTATTATTGGACTAATAATGTTTTTAATTATGTATTTTGGAAGTGATTTTATTGCTAATCTTGTTGGTAAACCTTTTTTAAAATTTTCGCTTAGAGTATTTGCTCCAACACTATGGGTAATGGCATATTTGTCTGTATTTAGAGGATTATTTCAAGGCACAGGAACAATGATGCCTACAGCTATATCGCAAATTTTTGAGCAAATAGTGAATGCTATTATTAGTATAGTATTTTGTTATATATTATTTAATAGAGGCTTGCTAGCTAATGTAATATACGAATCAAATCAATACTCTTATGCTTTTGGTTCCAAAGGAGCTACAATAGGTACATTTGCAGGAGCATCAATTGCACTTGTCATTTTATTAATTATGTATTTGAGCTTAGCACCAAGACTAAAATATTATGCAAGTAAAAGTACCAAAACAGAGAGCAATAAAGAAATATTACAATCAATATTTTTTACTGTTACACCAATAATTATGTCAAGTACTATTTACAATATTTTTTCTGTAGTATCTGATATATGTTATTCAAATATAATATTAAGAATAGGGAATAGTGCTACAATGAACCAAAATTGGGGCATATATGGAGAGTTTCATTTACTTTTTAATATACCTGTAGCTATAGCTTCTGCACTTACATCATCTGCTATTCCTGCTATAACAGCAGCTATAGCAAAAAGAGATGGAATGGAGGCTTCAAACAGAATAAAGTACTCAATAAGATTCACATTATTAATTTTGCTTCCTGCATTTGTGGGACTTAGTGCTTTAGCTTCTCCTATATCAAAATGTTTATTTAATGCTTTTGATGATAATTTATTAGTAAATTTAATAAGAGTAGGTTCTGCTTCAATTGTATTATATGGAATCACAACAATTACAAGTGGTATTTTGCAAAGTATTTCACTTATGAAAAAACCTATTATACATGGAGCTATATCACTTGTTGTTAGCACTATAAGCCTAATTGTGATGCTAATCGTATTTAAATTAGATATTTATTCTGTAGTCATTGCAAATACAATTTTTCCATTGATTATTTCTATATTAAATATTATTACAATAATAAAAGTAGTGCATTATAGGATGAATATTTTTTCTGCTTTAATATTACCAACTTGTATTTCTTTTATTATGGGAAGCATTACATTTTTTGTATATAATTTTATTGAATCCACTCTACCTTCATTTTTTTCTCAAAATACTATAGGACTAATTTTTACATTGTTATTTTGTATTATACTAGCATTTTTTATTTATTTAGTTCTTATTATTATTTTGGGAGTAGTAAGAAAAGAAGATGCCAATTATCTACCATTATTTAGTAAAATAAAAAAGGTATTAAGACAATGAGAATATGTATTATAGGAGCAGGTGCATCTGGTTTGATGTGTGCATACATATTATCATCACATAATATGGATATTACTATATTTGAAAAAAATAATAAAATAGGTAAGAAATTGCTTTTAACAGGTAATGGAAAATGTAATTATACAAATTTGGATTTTTCGCTTAATAATTTTTATACAGATAACAAATTATTTTTACAAAAATTATTTGAAGAAATAGATAATATAAAATTAATTGAAATATTGAAAGAAATTGGCATAGAACCATTTTACAATGGAGATTATGTATATCCAAGATCTTTAGATGCTAAATCACTAATTTATGCTTTTAAAGATTATTTAGAATATAAAAAAGTAAAAATAGTATTAAATAAAGAAATAAAAACATTAAAAGAAGTTGAAGATTACGATTATGTTATTTTTGCTACAGGTGGTTCTTCATATAAAAATACTGGTTCTACAGGATTTGCTTATGAAATAGCTCCCTTAATAGGGCATAATATTACTAAAACAAAACCAGCCTTAGTGCCACTTATTCCTTATATAGATGATAATTTGTTTTCTTTTTTAAAAGGTCAAAGAGTAAAATCAAAAGTATCATTATATATAAATAATAAATTTATTGAAGAAGATATTGGTGAAGTTCAATTTAATGATGATAATATTTCTGGTATAGTTATTTTGTCATTAAGCAGTTTAATTTCTAATAATAATAACAAAAATGATTCTTTTTTATTATTAAATTTTATATATGAAAAAGAGTATAATGATATTATTAATATTTTACACAAAAGAAGAGAAAATATAAAATACAAATTAAAAAGAGATTTTTTATCTGGATTTTGCAATGAAAAATTAGCATTATATATTACATCAAAAGTATTTTCAAATAAAGATCTCTTGAAAGAGACTAATACAATAAGTGATAAACAAATTGAAGATATAACAAAATTACTTACTAATTTTAAAATCAAAATAAAAGATGTATCAACATTTGATAAAGCTCAAACTACCAAAGGTGGCATAAAATTAGATGAAATAAGTGATTCATTTCAATCACTTAAAAACAATAAATATTATTTTATTGGAGAAACTGTAGATGTGGATGCAAAATGTGGTGGATACAATTTGAGTTTTGCTATGATTAGTGGATACAAAGCTGCAATGTCAATAATAAAAAATGAAATATAGAATAAACCAATTAAAATTAAATATTAAAAAAGAAGTAAAAAAAGAGGATTTATTATTACCAAAAGAAATAATAAATAATTTTAAAATAGTAAAAAGATCAATAGATGCAAGAGATAAAAATAATATTCAATTTTCATATAATATAGATATAGATGTGGATGAAAAAAAATTTAATAAATTACCAATAAGATTAAAGAAAAAATTCATTATATCAAATAGTAAAAATTATATTCCACCAAAATTAAATAAAAATATCAAAATAGAAAATGATAATAGACCTATAGTAGTAGGTTTTGGTCCAGCTGGAATTTTTACATCTCTTATTTTATCAAATGCTGGATGTAAACCTATTATATATGAAAAAGGTGAAGAAATAGAAAATAGAACAGACATTTTATTTGGAGAGGGTGGTGCTGGTACTTTTTCAGATGGAAAATTAAATACATTAAATTATGATCCAAGTGGAATTAATGAATTTGTATTAAATACTCTAATAGAGAATGGTGCTAATTCAAATATATTATATGATAAACTAGCTCACATAGGTACAGATAAATTAAAACCCATAATACATAATATTAAAGAAAAAATTATATCTTTAGGCAGTGAAATCCATTTTAATACAGAATTTTCATTAAATAATTTTAATTATAAACAATATAAGGCACCAATTATTTTATGCACTGGACATTCTTCAATAAATATATATAATGAATTATTTAGTGAAAACTTCATTTTACAAAGAAAACCCTTTGCTATGGGTATAAGAGTAGAGCACAAGCAAGAATTGATAAATAAAGCACAATATGGTAATATATCTAAGGAAGATTTAAATATTTTGGGTAATGCAAGCTACAAATTATCGTATAAATGTAGGGATGGAAGAAGTATATACTCTTTTTGTATGTGCCCAGGTGGATATGTAATAAATACAATATCAAATAATAATCAAATATGTACGAATGGGATGAGTTACCACAGTAGATCAAGCGATTATGCAAATAGTGCGATAGTATGCAATATTAAAGAAAATGATATAAAAGGCGTCTCGCCATTAGATTTTTTAAATTTACAAATAGAAATAGAAAAAAAGGCATATAAACTAGGAAATGGTTCTATTCCTAAAACTACATACAAAGAATATAAAGAAGAAAAACACAATATAGTACGGCAAATTTATGAAAATATTAATTTGCCTTTTGACTTAAATCAAGATATAATAGAGGGAATAGAGTATTTTAAAACAAAAATATACGGATTTAATAATGATGATACAGTAATTTATGGACCAGAAACAAGGACTTCATCCGTTATTAAAATATTAAGAGATGAAGAGTATAAAGCTATAAATAAGGATAATATATATGTAGCTGGAGAGGGTGCAGGGTATGCTGGCGGAATAATGTCAAGTGCAATAGATGGTGTCAAAGTAGCACAAAGTATAATACAAAAAATTAATGGAGTGTAATAATGGTAAAAAAAGAGGATATTAATAGATTAAATGAATTATATAAAAAGTCTCTTACACAATATGGGCTTCAAGACAGAGAAAAAGAGGAGCAAGCTTTATTAAGACAATTATATATTCAAACAATTAGAGATAAACTAGGTTCTTAGGAGAGTAAAATGATAAAAGCAATTTTTTTTGATTTAGATGGCACTTTAACAAATACATTATATTGTCTTCAATATGTAATCAACACTATACTAACTCATCAAAATAAAGATGGAATAACAATAGATCAGGTTAAAAAAGTAGTAGGCGATGGTGCAAAAAATGCTTGCATTAGAAGCCTAAAAATAAAAGGAATAGATGCAAGTGATGATTTAGTAAATGAGTGTTTAAAAGAGTATAAAAAACTATTTAGTGAGTATTACTTATACAAAGTAGTAGCATATGATGGTATAAAAGAAGTATTATGTGAATTAAAAAAAAGAAATATTAAAATTTTTTGTATTACAAATAAACCAGAAGTAGCAACAAAAAAAACATTAGATGAAATTTTTGGCATAAATTATTTTGAAGATTATGCGTGCGACGATGGAAAATATGAATTAAAACCTTGCCCAGATGCTACAATTGCTATTTTAAAAAAATACAATTTAAATAATGAAGAATGCTTATTCGTTGGTGATACTCATACAGATATAGAAACAGCAAATAATGCCAAAATTAAAAGCCTAGGTGCATTATGGGGATTTAGAGATGAAAAAGAATTAAAAGAAGCAAATGCTACATATATTATTAAAGAACCTAAGGAGATATTAAATTATATATAAATATGCTTTACGAACTTATTTTACATAAAATAAAAAAAATATTTGTTTTAATTATTAATTTGTCTTTTATTTTTTTATTTGCTTGCAATAATAATACAACAATAGAAACAAGTAAAGAAAATGTGAACCAAACTCCGCCTCCATTAATTATTATTGATAGTGAAAAAGAGGAAGAAAAAATTCGAGAGATAGAAAGAGATATGAATAGGGTTGTTCGTGGTACAAATACTATAAATGATCAAAAATTAGTATCGTATCCAATAGATAAAGTAACACATATATTTTTTCATATTTTAGTTGAAGAAGCTGAGAGAACATATGACAATAGTACTCAACAAGGAAGAGGATACAATTCTGTTATGACAAGTGTGTCTGAATTCAAGGAAATATTAAACCAAATGTATGAAAAAGGTTATATGTTAATATCAATACATGATATGGGTGAAGTAATAAAGGATGAAAATGGCAAAGAGAAATTTGTTCGAAAAAAGTTAATGATACCAGAAAATAAAATTCCTTTTGTTATGTCTCAAGATGATGTATGCTATTATGAATATATGAAAGACACAGGTTGTGCTACAAAATTAATAATTGATGAACTAAGTGGTAGAATAAAAAATGAATATATAGATAAAGAGGGAAATACAAAAATAGGTTCTTATGATTTAGTACCAATATTAGATGATTTTATTGATTTACACCCTGATTTTAGTTATAATGGAGCAAAAGCTATTTTAGCTTTAACTGGTTACAATGGGATTTTTGGATATAGAATTGATGACACATATGATATTAACTCTAGTGAGTATAATGTAAAAAATAATAAAGAAGCAAATAAAAATATAGAAGAAGATAAAGCATATGTAAAAAAATTGGCAAAAGCACTTTATGATGATGGATATGAATTTGCTTCACACTCATGGGGTCATAGAAGATACAATGAACTCAGTTTAGAAAAATTGAAAATCGACAACGAAAAATGGGAAAAAAATGTAGGAGCATATTTACCAACAAAAACAGACATTTTAATATATCCTTATGGTAGTGATATAGGTTCAACAGATTTGTATACATTAGCGAATAATAAGTATGCATATTTGAGAAGCAGAGGGTATATATACTATTGCCATGTAGATAGTAGTGAATATTGGGTTCAAGTAGGCAATAATTCACTTAGACAAGGTAGAAGGAATATTGATGGATATAGAATGTGGGAAGCTTACTCGGGGGGTAAAAATAGAGTGTCAGATCTCTTTGATGTAGAAACAGTTTTTGATACCAAAAGACCTACGCCAGTTCCACTTGAATAAAATATTATTTAAAATTTTTGATAATAAAAAATTTTTCTTTACAATAATAATATTAATTTGTATTTTAATTTTTATATATACAAGTAGTATTTATTATATTGAAGATGAATTTTATATTAATCAATGGGCTTTGAAAAGTGAGAATAGTATTGACATAAATTATGAAAAAGCAATTAAATTATATAATTCACTACACAATAAATCAAATGTAATAGTAGCAATATTGGATACTGGAGTGGATATAAATCATTTTGAATTATCATCAAATATTTATGAAAATAAAAATGAAATACCAAATGATAATATAGATAATGATTTAAACGGATTCATAGATGATTATAACGGGTGGAATTTTGTAGACAATAATAATCAAATATTTGTAGATACAAAAGATGATGAGCATGGCACACACTCAGCAGGTACAATTATAGGGAAATGCAACAATGGTGGTATAAAAGGAATATGTGATAATGAACACATAAAGCTCTTACCTATTAAAATACTTGGGAAAGATATGCTTGGGAAAACACAAAACCTAATAAGCGCAATAGATTATGCAATAAAATCAGGTGCAAGTATAATCAATATTTCTCTAGGTACTCCAACATTTAGTTCAAATTTAGAAGAAATAATTAGAAGAAATCAAGATATACTTTTTGTAATTGCATCTGGCAATACTAAATCAGGATTAGATATCGATAAAAATAAAATATATCCAGCTTCTTTTGAATTTGAAAATGTAATTACAGTTGGCAATATGAATAAAGATGGCACAAAATATGAAACTTCTAATTACGGAAAAAATACACTAAATATTTTTGCACCAGGAGTATCAATTATAAGCACTATTCCAAACAATCAATTTGCTTATCTTACAGGTTCAAGTATGGCTACAGCATTTGTAAGTGGGACTTCTGCTTTAATAAAAAGTGCGAATAAATTATTATCACCAAAAGAAATAAAATATTATATAGAAAATTATTCAAAAAAAATCAATTCATTGATAGAATATTCTTCTTCAGGTGGGTGTTTAGACTCATATTCATCATTAAAAGAAGCAATTAAAGGAGGAACAAATGATTAAAATTTTAAAAAAAATTAATAAGTTATTATTGCTAGTTTGTGCTTTTGTAATAATGAATAGTTTACAATCATTTGCAGCAGATATTATAGATGTAAATATTCCATTGCCATACAATGTTAATTTAGCTGTAGATGGCACAATTACTTGGGATATAGATCATTATCAAAGCGGAATTATTGGTCAATATTATGATTATAAAAGTTTCCAATTAAGGTTGATTAAGGCTACTGTGGTACTTGAGGGTACTAATGTTACTTATGTAGATAAAGAAACAGGCTCAGCTAGAACTGTAGCAGGAAGTGAAAGAGAGTATCAAATGAATATTGGCTCTTCTGGATATTATAAAGTAAAAGTTAGAGCAGTTGATCTAACAGGTGCATATAGCGAATGGACTACATCTCCTTATTATACAACTGTTACTGCAGAAGATACTAATCAAGGTAGCACTACTTCTTCTGGTAATACAAGTGGTGGTCCTGGTGTAAGTAATAATACTAATACAACAAATAATACATCAAATGTTATTGGTCCACACACAAATACAAGTAATACACAAAAAAGTGGATGGAATACAGATGCCAATGGAAAATATTATATGCAATCAGATGGTACATATCCAAAAAACTCTTGGGCATATATAGATGGAAAATATTATAGGTTTAATTCAAGTGGATATATGAAAACAGGTTGGTTTAAAGATCCTACAAATAATTCTTGGTATTATTTGGATGGAAATGGCATTATGGTAACAGGACCATATTATATTGATGGATATTTTTATTATTTTAATGATTTAAATGGAGTTGGATATGGAGTAATGGCAGAGAATAAAGAAGTAGTAATAAATGGTCAATATTATGCTTATGATTCAAATGGAAGATTAATTTTTAATCAAATGTTCAACAATCATTTTTATGGACCTGCAGGAAGTAGAATATATTAAATGAATACAAGTGATTTTTATTATGATTTGCCAAAAGAATTAATAGCTCAAGATCCATTACTAGACAGATCTTCTTCAAGATTATTAATTATGAATAAGAACGATGGAAACATAAAACATGATAATTTTTATAACATAATCAATTATTTTAAAAGTGGAGATGTCTTAGTATTAAACGAAACAAAAGTAATTCCAGCTAGATTGATTGGTACTTTAGATGAAAAAATAGTAGAAATATTTATTTTAAAAAGAATTAATGAAATAGATTTTGAGTGTTTAGTAAAACCAGGAAAAAAATTAAGAAAAGGTGCTATAGTAAATTTTTCAAACAATAAATTAAGTGCTGAAATCATTGATGTATTGAACGATGGAAGTAGAATAGTAAGATTTAAATTTGATGGAATATGGGAAGAAGTATTAAATGAACTTGGTGAAATGCCACTTCCACCATATATTAAACATAAATTAAAAGATAAAAATAGATATCAAACTGTATATGCAAAAAATGAAGGCTCTGTAGCTGCACCAACAGCAGGCTTACATTTTACAAATGAATTAATTGATTCTCTAATAAAAAAGAAAGTAGAAATTGCAAAAATTACTTTACATGTGGGGCTTGGTACTTTTAGACCAGTTAAATGTAAAAACATAGAGGATCATATAATGCATAAAGAAACATTTTATGTATCAAATGAAGTAGCTAATATTATAAATAAAGCTAAAGAAGAAAAAAGAAGAGTAATTGCTTGTGGCACAACTAGTGTTAGGACTTTAGAGAGTATTTCTTATACAGATAAAGATGGAGTAGAAAAAATAAAAGCTATATCAGGAGATACAAATATTTTTATTTATCCAGGTTTTAAATTTAAAATAGTAGATGGTCTTATTACAAATTTTCACTTGCCAGAATCAACATTATTAATGCTAGTTAGTGCTTTATGTGGAAGAGAGAATATTTTAAAAGCGTACAATGAAGCTGTAAAAGAAAAATATAGATTTTTTTCTTTTGGCGATGCTTGTTTTTTCATATGATTAGATTAAATAAATATCTTTCTCACTTAGGAGTAGTATCAAGGAGAGAAGCAGACAAATTAATAGAACAGGGCAAAGTATATATAAATAATGAAAAAGCATATATTGGTATGGAAGTAGATGAAAATGATTATAAATTAGATATAAAAGTATTAGGTAAAATAATAAATACAAAATACGAACCATTACTTATAGCATACAATAAAAGGACAGGAGTCATATGCACAGAATCTAATAAAGAAAAAGGCGTAAGAATAGTAGATGAAATAAAAAAGTTTAATTTTAATAAAAGACTATTTACTATTGGTAGGCTAGATAAAGATACATCGGGATTAATACTACTCACAAACGATGGCGATTATGCAAAAGAGATGAGCGATAAATCCAAAAAACATGAGAAAGAATATATAGTAAAAGTAGATAAAGAGTATGACAATATTTTTTTGTCTAAAATGAGTAAGGGAGTATTCTTAAAAGATTTAAATAAATATACCCAAAAAGCAAAATTAAAAAGAATATCAAATGACACTTTTTCAATTATAATTGTTGAGGGGCTTAATAGACAAATTAGAAGAATGTGTAAGGAACTTGGATATAAAGTTTTAGAATTAAAAAGAATAAGAATAGATGATATTTTATTAAATGATTTAAAAGAAAATGAGTATAGAAAAATTGAAAAATTTAATACAAGTTTTAAATAAAGCATCAGAAGATTATTATAATGGAAATGCTTCTATGTCTGATTTAGAATTTGATAAATTATATGATGAATTAAAAAATTTAGAAAAAAAATATAATATAATTTTACCAAATTCACCCACGCAAAAAGTAGGATTTGAAATACCCCAAAAATTAAAAAAAGAAAAGCATGAAAAGTCAATGCTATCTCTTGATAAAACAAAAGATAGAAATGTACTTAAAGATTTTTTGAATGATAAAAAAGGTATTTTATCATACAAGATGGATGGCTTAACCATAGTACTTACATATGAAAATGGAAATCTAGTTAAAGCAGTAACAAGAGGCAATGGGGAAGTAGGAGAAATAATTACAGAAAATGCAAAATATTTTGAAAATTTACCCTTGCATATTGAATACAAAAAACATCTGGTACTAAGGGGAGAAGCAATAATTAGCTATTCAGACTTTAAAAAAATAAATGATTCTATACCACTTGATGAAGAAAAATATAAAAACCCCAGAAATTTATGTTCAGGTGCTCTTAGGCAACTAGATCCTAAAATGACTAAAGAAAGACATGTAAAATTTTTTGCTTTCAATTTAGTAGAGTATGAAAAAAAATCAAATGAAGAGTTAAATAAAAAAAAGCACTTATTTGATTTAGAGCATCATTTCAAAGACAGATTAGATTTTCTTCAATATTTAGGTTTTACAATAGTATTATATAAGGAAGTAAATAGTGATAATATACTTGATACAATAGAATGGTTCTCAAAAGATGTAATATTGGAAGATTATCCATCCGATGGTTTAGTACTGATTTTTGATGATATACTTTATGGTGAATCACTCGGTCATACATCCAAATTTCCTAAAAACGCTCTTGCATTCAAGTGGAAAGATGAAGTAGAAAAAACTATATTAAGAGATATAGAATGGTCGCCATCTAGAACAGGGCTTATTAATCCAGTAGCTATATTTGATCCAGTTCAATTGGAGGGTACTATAGTAAAAAGAGCATCTTTGCATAATATTTCTATAATGAAAGAATTGCAAATTGGTATTGGAGATGAAATAGAAGTATATAAAGCAAATATGATTATTCCGCAAGTAGCAAATAATATTACAAAATCTGGAAAATTCAATATTCCAAATGAATGCCCTATATGCAATACTAAAACAAAAATTTTATCATCAAATGGCGTAGAAACTTTGCACTGCATTAATAATAAATGCCCCATAAAACACTTAAAAAAATTTGAATTATTTGTATCAAGAAATGCTATTAATATAGAGGGCTTAAATATTGCAACATTAGATACTTTTATAGAGCATGGATTTATAAAAGAGTATGCAGATATTTTTCACTTAAATAATTATAAAGAAAAAATTATTGAATTAGATGGTTTTGGAGAAAAATCATATGAAAATATAATAAAAGCAATAGAGGATAAAAGAGAAGTCGAATTATCTAATTTAATAAATTCTTTAGGAATTATGGGTATAGGTATTGCAAATAGCAAAATATTAGCAAAATATTATGATTATGATATAAATAAATTACTAATGGCTACTAAAGAAGAATTAAATAATATAGATGAAATAGGACCTATTTTATCAGATTCATTATATGATTATTTTCATAATGAAGACAATATAAAAATATTGAATAACTTATTAAAAGAAATCAAAATCATAAAGCATGATAATATAGATTTTTTAAAATTAAAAAATAAAACATTTGTTATCACAGGCTCTTTAACATATTATAAAAATAGAGATACTTTAATAGAATTAATAGAAAAGGAAGGTGGAAAAGTAACCTCATCTGTTACTAAAAATACAAATTATTTAATAAATAATGATTACAATTCCAATTCCACAAAAAATAAAAAAGCAAGAGAACTAGGTATTAAAATTATAAAAGAAGAAGATTTTAAGGAGATGATTAAATGAAATATGATATAGCTTTTCCACATTTAAATATTTATATTGAAGATATAATTAATTCTTTCGATATAGGTAATTTTACTATCGCATTTTATGGCATTATAATGTCTATAGCAATGATTTTGGGTTTTTTAATAGTACTTCATTTTGCTTCCAAATCGAAACAAAACACAGATTATTATTATGATTTATTTATTTTTGTAATAATATTTTCTATTATTGGTGCAAGAGCGTATTATGTAATATTTAATTGGGCTTATTATTCTACATACCCAAGTCAAATTATTAATCTTAGAGCAGGTGGACTCGCTATTTATGGTGGAATTATTTTTGGAGTTCTTACAACATTTGTGTTTTGCAAAATAAGAAAAATCTCTTTTATTAAAACTGTAGATACAGCAATTATTGGTGTAGCTTTGGGTCAAGCAATAGGAAGATGGGGTAATTTTTTTAATATGGAAGCTTTTGGTACATATACAAATAATCCACTAGCTATGCAAATTAGAAAAGATTTAGTAAACAAATATGCTATAACTATAGAGATGCTTTATAACCAAATAAAAAATGGTGAATATGTTTATGTGCAAATGCACCCAACATTTTTGTATGAATCTATAGCTTGCTTAATTATTTTTGTAATTTTGATGATAGTTTTTAACCATAAAAAACATAATGGAGTAGTTTTTGCTACATATATGGTTTTATATGGTATTGCAAGATTTTTTATTGAGGGCTTAAGAACTGATTCATTGTATATTGGAAGAACAGATAATAGAGTTTCACAAATTTTTTCTATTGTTATTTTTGCTATTGGAATCATCATTCTTGTTTATAATTTATTAATTAAAAGAAAGGAAAAAATATGAAATTAGGAATAGTAGGTTTACCAAATGTAGGCAAATCAACTTTATTTAATTCGCTAACAAAAAAAGGAGCAGAATGTGCTAATTATCCATTTTGCACAATAGAGCCAAATGTCGGAATTGTTCCTGTGCCAGATAAACGATTAGATGAATTAGCAAAATTATATAATTCAAAAAAAATCACTTATGCTATTATAGAATTTGTAGATATTGCAGGACTAGTAAAAGGTGCATCAAAAGGTGAGGGTTTAGGAAATCAATTTTTAGCAAACATTAGAGAAACAGATGCAATATTGCATGTTGTAAGATGCTTTGATGATAATAATATAATACATGTGGATGGTAGTATAGATCCAATAAGAGATATTGAAGTAATAAATTATGAATTAATATTTTCAGACTTAGATGTAATCAATAAAAGATTATCAAAGCAAAAAAGAGCTATGATGAATGACAAATTAGCAAAAAAAGAAGTAGACTTGTTAGAAAAATATAAAGCTCACTTAGAAGCTGGTAATCTTGCTTTAACAATGGAATTAAGTGATGAAGATGATAAAAAAATTATTAGTGAATTAAATTTACTAACAAATAAAAAAACAATTTTTGCAATGAATGTATCGGAAGATGATATATCAAATGATTCAAACAATAAATATGTAGAGAAAGTAAAACAATATGCTAAGGATCATAATGCAGAAGCATTTTCACTTTGTGCTAAAATTGAAGAAGAGATTGCTTCTTTAGATGATAATGAAAAAAATGAATACCTAGATGCTCTAGGTTTAAAAGAATCTGGTTTAGATAAATTAATTAAAGCTTCATACAAACTTTTGAATCTAATGTCTTTTTTAACAGCAGGAGAAACAGAAACAAGAGCTTGGACAATAAAAATAGGTTCAAAAGCACCACAAGCTGCAGGGAAAATCCATTCCGATTTTGAAAAAGGGTTTATAAAAGCAGAAGTAATTAACTATCAAGATTTATTAACACAAGGATCTCTTTCAAAAGCAAAAGAAAAAGGGCTAGTACGAATCGAGGGAAAGGATTACATAGTAAAAGACGGAGATGTAATATTATTCCGTTTCAATAATTAATATGAAAAAGAATAAACTTTCTTTATTATCTTCTATATTTTTGCTTGTTGGTGGAATGATTGGTTCTGCGATTTTTTCTTTGTCGGGAATTACTATTGAAAAAGCTGGACCTAGTGCCATAATATCTTGGATAATAGCAGCATTTGTTATGTTTTCTTATGCATTAATTTGCTCAGAGTTAGCTGTTAGATTTCCAAAAAGTGGTGGAGTATTTGTTTTTCCATCTAAAGCATTAGGAAAAAATGAAAAAGAGGGTGAATTTTTTGGATTTATTTCTACTTTTGGTTATATAAATTCAAATTGTATTGCTATTGCTTTTTCAGCAATTTACATAGGAACTTATTTATCAGTCGCTTTTCCTTCTTTTTCTAATATGCAAATTCCAATAGCAATTGTAGCTATTCTATTTATTTTATTAATGAATTATATAAAAATAACTTCAAATGGTAAAATAAATGCAATAATGGTTATTTTTTTAATTATTATTTTGGTTACAATAATATATATATCTTTTTCAAGCAATGAATGGAATATAAATTTATTGAAGCCATTTTTTACTCAAGGCACAAATGGTTCCTTTGGATTTATGTCTGCTGTTCCTACAGCTATGATAGGATATGGAGCTGTAGTAGCAATTTGCTTTATGGTAGAAGAGATAGAATCACCACGAAAAAATATAATTAAGTCTATAGCAATTTCATTGATTATAGTTGCACTCTTATATGCCTTAGTAATTTTTTCAGTTGTAGGATTGATGGATGCGAATACATTAAAAATAAAACATTATACTTATATTCCCTTGTATGGAGTTGCATTTGAAATATTCAAAAATAATACTTTCTTACCAAAAATAATATCAATTGCTGCAATTTTAGCCTTGCTTACAACAATGTCTATAACAATGCTACTTGGTTCAAGAGCATTGAAAGCAATTGCAGATGCAAAAATATTCCCAAATATTTTATCAAAAGAGAGTAAAAATAATACTCCAATTTTTGCTAGTATTGTATTATCAATTGTAGCAATTATTTTATCTTTATTTCCTAATTTTGTAAGCTACATAGTCTCATTTGCTGTTCTTTTTGAAACTATTACAATCACACTAAACATTTTCTCATTAATTAAATCAAGAAAGAAAATAGATAAGGGAGAAATAGTACTAAGCGAAAAAGATTTTAGGCTTCCTTTTGGGTTGTTCTTCCCTATAATAGTATTGATTATTTTAATACTATGCTATATTCCAGATATAATTAGTGGTGGGTGGAAAGTATTTATATTCAGTGCAATTTGGTATACTATTGCTATAATTATTTTTAAATTTAGAAAAAAAAATGAAAATTTTAATATAATAATAGAAGGACTAGTAATTCACGGAAGAGGAAAAGGTAAAACAGTAGGTATGCCTACAGCAAATATAAAATATGATATTAAAGATAAATTGCCTAAAGAGGGAGTTTATGCTACAGAAATTTATATTGATGATGAAAAATTCTTTGGAGCTACAAATGTAGGATTAAGACCCTCTGTTGATAAAGATGAAGATATTACAATAGAAACAAATATTATTAATTTTGATAGGGATATATATGATAAGAAAATTAAAATTAAATTTTTAGAATTAATAAGAGATGTTACAAAATTTAATTCTATTGAAGAAGTAAAAAAACAAGTAGATAAAGACAAAGAATATATATTATCTAAGTATATGAAAGAATAATCATATTTAATTAATTAAAATATATAAAAAAAACATAATAAATATATA
>JAUNSV010000006.1:36172-74448 GCA_030539055.1 Eubacteriales bacterium
CAAAAAAATACAGACATCTATTTGAATTTAATATTTAAAATAAAATTTTAAAAATGTATAACATATTAAAAAATTCCATAGAGTATGATAATATTATAAATTCCTTAAACGATGGTTTAAGGAATATTTTTGTTGGTAATTTAACAGATTCGTCTTTAATACATTTTATTTCTACATTTAGCGAAAAGAAAAAAGTAATAATTACATCAAACGAATACAAAGCAAAAGAAATATACAATGATTTGTTATTTTATGATACAAATTCATTAATATATCCTGAAAAAGATTTACTTTTTGGAAATGCAAATGTTGTAAGTAAGGACTTAAGCAAGTCAAGGACAGAAGTAATATATGATATTATAAATAATACAAATTCTACAACTATTTTTACAATTTCCTCTTTAATGGAAAAAATAGAAAAAAAAGAATCGTACATTGATGATATTTTAAAATTAAAAATAAAACAAGAAATAAGTTTTGATAAATTAATATCTATATTTACAAAATTACAATATGAAAGAGTAAGTGAAGTAGATGATTATGGCGATTTTTCTATAAAAGGTGGTATTATAGATATTTTCCCATACACTTATAATGACCCTATAAGAATATTGTTTGATAATGATGAAATAGAAAGTATTTCATTTTATAATATACAAACAAAAAGAACAACTAAAAAGACAGAAGAAGTTACAATTAATCCTTTAGTAAAAAACAATAATAAAGAATCAAATATTTTATCTTATTTTGATAAAGATACTTATTTTTTTATAGTTGATCATAATTCTATTAAAGAAAAAGGCAAGATAATAGAAGAAATGGTTTTTGAAAATAAAATAAAAAGAGAAAATGAAAATTTAAATGAAGAAATATATTATATAGATGATATATTGCCACTCCATAAAATTTTTATAGAACTAGAAGATTTTATATGTATAAATTTGCAAGTATTAGATAATAATATTGATATTTTTCCTATAAAAAGCTCTTCACCATCATTTATAAAAAGTGATTATGATGCAATAATAAATGAATTAAGAAGACTTTTAAATGATGGATATAAAGGTATTATTGTATTAAATTCTCATACAAAAGCAGAAAGATTAAAAGAAGATTTAAATGAAAAAAATATACATACTATTATTAAAGACAAAAATAGTGAATTTGATGAAAATACTATTACTCTCACTTTTGGAAATTTAAAAAAAGGTTTTTTGTATGATAATGCAAAATTTTTTATTTTTTCTGAAAATGATTTATTTAATATAAATGTTGAAAAGAAAAAAAAGTATAATAAATTCAAGGAAGATGAAAATTTAGTAAAAATAAATAAATTATCGAATTTAAAATTAGGAGATTATATAGTACATGAATCATATGGAATAGGCATATATAAAGGAACAAAATCACTTAAGCAAAACAATATTACTACAGAGTATATAGTTATAGAATATGCAGATAATGGAATTTTATATATACCTTGTACAAATATGGATGTAGTTATGAAATATGCTTCTATAGAAGCAAAAAGACCACATATAAATAAATTAAATTCTTATGAATGGAAAAGAACAAAACAAAAAGTAAAACAAGAAGTAATGGATATGGCAAAAGAATTAATAGAATTATATGCAAGTAGATTAAATAATAAAGGATATGAATTTTCTAAAGATAATATCTGGCAAAAAGAATTTGAAGAAACTTTTCCATATGAAGAGACACTAGACCAAACTAAAGCAATAATTTCTACAAAAAGAGATATGGAAGATAGTAAATGTATGGACAGACTTATTTGTGGCGATGTAGGTTTTGGAAAAACAGAAGTTGCATTAAGAGCATCATTTAAAGCAATTCAAGATTCAAAACAAGTTGCATTTATGGTACCAACAACAATACTATGTCAACAGCATTACAATACATTTAAAGATAGAATGTCATCATTTCCTATCAAAGTGGATTATTTATCACGGTTCAAAACAAAAAAAGAAAATAATGAAACTATTGAAAAAATAAAAGATGGCAGTATAGATATAATCATTGGCACTCATAGATTATTATCTAGCGATGTAAAATTTAAGGATTTAGGATTGCTAATTATAGATGAAGAACAACGATTTGGAGTATCGCATAAAGAAAAAATAAAAAAAATCAAATCGAATGTTGATGTATTAACTCTATCTGCAACTCCGATTCCAAGGACTTTGAGTATGTCTCTTTCTGGCATAAGAGATATGTCTCTTCTTACAGAAGCACCACCAGAAAGAGTACCAATACAAACTTATGTATTAGAATATAATGATGAATTGATTAGAGAAGCAATAGAGAGAGAAATAAATAGAAATGGGCAAGTGTTTTTTGTACACAATAGAATAAGTGATATTTATGAAATAAGTAGAAAGTTAGAAAAAATAGTTCCTAATGCAAAAATAGCTATAGCACATGGAAAAATGAAAGAAAATGAATTAGAAGATATAATGCAAGAATTTATAAATGGTGAGATAAATGTTCTTGTTACTACAACTATAATAGAAACTGGTTTAGATATTCAAAATGCAAATACATTAATTGTATTAAATGCCGATAGATTTGGTATATCACAATTATATCAACTTAGGGGAAGAATTGGTAGATCCGAAAGAGAAGCTTTTGCTTTTTTTATGTATAAAAAAGGTAAAATGCTTACAGAAGAACAAAATAAAAGGTTAAAAGCAATTAAAGAATTCACATCACTAGGCTCTGGTATAAAAATAGCTATGAGAGATTTGGAAATTAGAGGAGCAGGAAATATCTTAGGATTAAGTCAATCTGGACATATAGATGCTATTGGATATGATATGTATCATAAATTACTTGAAAATGCTATAATGTACTTAAAGATGGATAAAGAAGAAGACAAAATAAAAAGTGAATTTGATACATCAATAGAAATAGATATAGATGCATACATTCCTACATATTATGTAGAAAATGAAGAAGAAAAATTAGATTTATATAAAAAAATATCAATTTGTAAAAATGATATTGACTTACAAAATATTAAAGAAGAGTTGATAGATAGATTTGGCAAATATCCAAAAGAAGTAAAAAATTTATTGTTTATTGCAAGTCTTAAACAAAAAGCACATGAATGTTATATTACAGAATTAAAAATAAAAGATAGTTTTCTTAGTATGAAATTTTTTAAAAATGCAAATATAAAAAATGAGATGATTCCTATTTTAATAGAAAAGTATAAAGGCAATATAAGATTCGCTCAAGGAGAAGAACCAATATTAGTTTATAGGAAAAGAGTAAATGAACAAGTGAGTATAGAATATAATATAGATTTATGTGAAAAAATTTTTGAATTAATAAAAAAATAATGATTTTAAGGCATTTTTAGTAATTTTTCCTTGACAAATCTCTAAAAATGTATAAAATACTATATGTAATAAAAAAAATTCATACCACTAAAAGTGGTTTTAGGAGGAAAAATGAACAAGGCTGAATTAGTAGCAAAAATTGCTGAAACATGTGAAATGACAAAAAAGGATGCTGAGAATGCTGTTAATGCATTTCTTGATATTGTAGAAAAACAATTAAAGAAAGGTGAAAAAGTAGCATTAGTTGGATTTGGAACATTTGATGTATCTAAAAGAAAAGCAAGAGATGGAAGAAATCCTAAAACAGGTGAATCAATGAGAATACCAGCATCAAAATCACCAAAGTTTAAACCAGGAAAAGCATTAAAAGATGCTATAAATTAATATAATTAAAAATGCGTCTTGATAAATATTTGAAACTTGCTAGAGTAATAAAAAGAAGAACAATTGCCAATGAAATGTGCGATAAAGGAAAAGTTAGTGTAAATGGTAAAGTAGCAAAAGCATATTATGAAGTACAAATTGGCGATCAAATAGGTATAATCTTTGGTGAAAAAAATATTATTCATGAAGTGAGGGACATACCATCAAATGGGAAAAAGCAAAACAAATGAAAAAAAATTAATTACATCAAGATTAATAATTATTATTATGACAATGATGATTTTATTTGTTGCAACTGTTATGTCCGATAAATATAAAACTTTATTAAATAAAAGAAATGAATTTGATCAAAAAATTAATTCACTTCAAGAAAAAATAGATTATGAATCTAAAAGATCAGAAGAGCTTGCTTCCCAAAAAGATTATACTAAAACAAAAGAATATCTTGAAAAACTAGCAAGAGAGCGAATAGGACTAATTGCAGATGATGAGATATTAATTATACCAAAATAAAAATCGACCTTAGGGTTGATTTTTTTTAAAAAAAAAATCACATATTATTAAAAAATATGTATTCATATTGACAATTCTTGTCCCATATGTTATAATTCAAATAAGAGGTGAGAAATGAAAGTAAAAAGCATCATAAATTTAATAAAATGCCATTCTGAAAAAAATGAATTGGGATTTAAAAATGAAGTATATGATATTGCAAAAGATTTTAATGAAAAAGGTGATGATCAAATAGCAGAATATCTCATTTCACTTGTTTCTGGTGTCACTAATTTTGTTCCTCAAAGTTATAATGAAAATTCAGAATTTTTAAAAAAAATTGAAATAGATAACGGAAACTTATGGTTGCCAGATATTATTAAAAATGACATATTAGGCATAGTTAATGCTATTAGTAGAAATATAGGTGTTAATAAATTCTTGTTTGAGGGAAAACCAGGGACTGGAAAAACTGAAGCAAGCAAACAAATCGCAAGAATTTTGGATAGGGATTTATATATAGTAAATTTTTCAAATATAATTGATAGCAAGCTTGGAGAAACACAAAAAAATATCGATAAATTATTTGATGAAATTAATAATTTAAAAAGCAAAGAAAAAGATTTGATATTATTTGATGAAATAGATGCACTTGCATTAAATAGAATCAATAATAATGATTTACGAGAAATGGGAAGAGCTACATCAACTTTACTTAAACAACTTGATATTTTAAATGAAAAAATAATTATTATTGCTACGACAAATTTATATAAAAATTTAGATTATGCTTTAAAAAGAAGATTTGATTTTACTATTAATTTTGATAGATATTCAAAAGAAGATATGCTTAATGTGTGTGAAAATATTACAAACGCTTTTTTAAATAAATTCAAAATTAAAACTCATGAAAAGAGAATAGTGAGAAAAATAATATCTTTGATGGATGATATAAAATCTCCAGGGGAGATGAAAAATGCAATAAGAACTTCCATTGCTTTTAGTTCAATAGATGACTCAGATGATTATTTAAGAAAATTATATACAATATTATTGAAAAAGGAAATAAAAGACATAAAAATATTACAAGATGAGGGATTTACAGTAAGAGAAATAGCAATACTTACGAATACATCAAAAAGTACAGTTAGTAGAGGAATAAGCAAATGAATAACATATTAAAATTATATGGAAAAATTGAAAGTAGAAAAACCCCACAAGCTTATCCTATTCCAACTTTGCCTACAAAATCTGAGGGCGTAGAATCAAAGAAAATAGAAAAATTAATAAATGAATTAGAAAAAATATATAATATTTGGGAAAAAGATACATATTTTGGTGGAGCATTAATAAGCGTACACCATAATAGAACTATTGCAAAAAGTAATAGATTAAAAATTCTATTAAAAGAAAAAGGAAAATCAATTAATGATTGTATAAAAGGTGCAAAATATGATTATGAACCCCTTTCTAATGGTAAAAGTAAAGTAAAGCATATATTTACATATTTTGTTGAATTAAATACTATAAAAAATACAATTAATATTTTAAATATATGTAAAAAAATAATTGATAATGATTATCAAGGCAAAATTGAAAAAAAAGATATTGATGAAATAAATAATAGTACAAAATTTAAGTATGAAAAAGAAATAAAAAAATTCACATTTACAAATGCAGTAGTAGATATAAATTATGTAGATTATTTTGCTATTGATGAAAGAAATATAGATAACATAGAAGATGAAGAGATTATTACTTTATATGAAACAAAAATTAATAATGACGATTTTTTGCGAGAATTGAATATTCATATAGATAGTACAAAAAAAATTAGTAATACTACATATCTACTTAAAAAAAATGAAATTGATTCTATAATAAATAGAGCTCCTTTTTTAGTAGTAATGAATGTCTCTAATATGCTTGATATTGAACCATATTATAAAGAGCAAGCAAAAAAAGAAGTACTACTTATTCCAAGCCCAAAGGATGAACCAATAATAGGTGTTATTGATACATTGTTTTATGAAGATGTATATTTTCACGAATGGGTAGATTATAAATGTTACATTGATGATAATATTCCTAAAAATCAAGATGATTATCATCATGGAACTTGTGTATCATCTATTATTGTTGATGGACCTTCATTTAATAAAAATCTTGAAGATCATTGTGGTAGATTTAGAGTTCGTCATTTTGGAGTATCATTAGCAAAAAAGTTTAGTTCTTTTACAATACTAAAGAGCATAAGAAGAGCAGTATCAGAAAATCCAGATATAAAAGTATGGAATTTATCACTTGGTGCTAAAAAGGAAATAGAAAAAAATTTTATTTCTATTGAAGCAACTGAGATTGATAAAATTCAAAATGACTATGATGTAATATTTATTATTTCTGGAACTAATAAAGATGATGATACAAATAAAGATATGAGAATTGGTGCACCTGCAGATTCTATTAATTCTATTGTTGTTAATTCAGTAAAAATGAATGGGGAATCTGCGAGTTATACAAGAACTGGACCTGTTCTTTCATTTTTTTGTAAACCTGATGTTAGCTATTACGGTGGTGATAAAAATGAATTAATAAGGGTATGCTCTCCAACTGGAGAAAATTTTGTAAGGGGTACTTCTTTTGCTACACCATGGATTGCTAGAAAAGTAGCATATCTTATTTATAAGCTTGGAATGACAAGAGAAATGGCAAAAGCACTTATTATTGATTCTGCAGCATCTTGGAAGACGATTATAAATAATATTTATAAAAAAGGATATGGTGTAGTGCCTATAGATATTAATGAAATAATAAGTACTCCTAATGATGAAATAAAATTTATGATTTATGGAGATATTAAAGAATATGAGACATATACTTATGGTCTGCCTGTTCCTATAGTAGATAACTTTCAACCATTTTATGCAAAAGCTACTTTAGTATATTTCCCTTATTGTGAGAGAAATCAAGGTGTGGATTATACACTTACGGAACTTGATATTCATTTTGGTAGAATGAAAAACGAAAAAAATATTGTAGCTATTAATAAGAATATACAATCAGAAGAAGGTGAATATTTGTATGAAGAAGAAGCAAGAAAATTATTTAGAAAATGGGACAATGTAAAACATATTGGTGAAGAATTAAAAGATAGAAGAAAACCTAAGAAAGCATATGGTATAGGATTATGGGGCATAAGCATTAAATGTAAAGAAAGACTAGATAAGAAGAAAGGCGAGGGTATGCACTATGGCATAATTATTACACTAAAAGAAATGAATGGAAAAAATCGTATAAATGAATTCAAGAATTTGTGCTTATCAAGAGGTTGGCTTGTGACAGAACTTGATGTAAAAAATCAAATTGAAATATATAATAAATTAGAAGATGAAATAGAACTTGAATAATAGAAGAATATTTATTAAATATAATTGAATTATAAATGAGTAAGTTATTATGAATAATTCATTATTATATAATTTTTAAAAAAGGAGGTAATAAATATGTTATGAATTTTATTAAAAAAATAAAGACTCATAATTTACTACTAGTATAGTAAAAAAGAGTCTTCACTCGGATATGCATAAATGCACACCTTTCATTCAATGTCATTGTAGCATATCCTTAGCAATATATCAATTATTATTTTGATATACTGAATGTTTTTGCTTCAGCAGGGAGTTTATAATGACAAAATTAAACAATACCCGTTCGGGGTGTAGAGATGTATTTCATGCATTTTTAGTAAAAAATGCAACTTATGATGGAGTAGATGAAATACCTATTATTAAAAAAGTAAATGTTGTTCCAAAAAAATTAATTTCATTTATTGAAGCATTAAAAAGTAAAAGTTACGAAAGATTTATACATTTTTATATTGATGATTTCCAATTCGAGAGAATATGGAATCATACTAACAAATATTTGAATCTAATTAAAAAATTTGATGGAGTAATATTACCTGATTTTTGTGTATATAGAGATATGCCACTTGTAATGCAAAAGTGGAATATATATAGAAGTAGAGCAATAGGCAATTTTCTTCAATCAAATGGAATAAAAGTTATACCAAATATTCGCTATGGAGATGAACGGACATATGATATTGCTTGTGCTGGCGTATCTAAGAATTCTATTATAGCTATTGGAACTAATGGTTGTATAAAAGATAAGATAGATAGAAAATTTACTGATGATGGATTTGAAATAGTAATACAAAAGTTGTCACCAAAAGTTGTAATAATCTATGGTGGATTTGGTATTACAAAAGGATTTATAAATGCTATTGCGTTAGCAGCAACACTTGTTAATTCTGAACGAATAAGTGAGAGATTACATATCTATTCAAAAAATATTACCGAAGAAAAAGGATATTATGACATAGTAATTCACGGAAAAGTCGATTCTTGTTTATTTTATCACCCCGATAAAGATACCAATAAACGAGAAGGGAATTTGAAAGGATGGGCTGATATAAGTCATAGAACAATAAGCAAATATTTAAAAAGTAAAAAAGACTATAAAGGTGAAGCAATTAGATTAATATCATATAGTACGGGGAAAATAAACAATGGAGTCGCACAAAATTTAGCAAATAAATTGAATGTAACAGTAAAGGCTCCAAACGATATTATATGGATTAAACCAAGTGGAAAAATAGTCATAGGAAAAAATAGTTTTTCAAATACAGGTCATTGGCGAATATACAAACCAGTAAAAAAATAGATGGAGGAAAATATGAAATTAAAAACTATAGGATGCTTTAAAGAAATGCCATATGGATACAACAATGGTAAATCTATTAAAGATTATATTTCAGATAATGAAGCAAGCAATAAAAAAGAGATAATAAATTACCTTAATCAAGGTATTTGTATAGCAGCATGTTGTGGTGTTTCTGAAGATGTTATTAATCCAAATAATGGAATTATTGGAGTGCCAGATGTTTTGGTTGATGGAAAGTATCAATGGTATAGAGACATAATTTATTATATAGAAAAATATAATCTAAAATTACCAAAAGAATTTATTGAATATGCTAAAATAAATAAATGGCATATTAATATTACTGAGAAAGATATAGATGAAGATGATATTTCAATTATAGAAAATTTATATAATTAATTTTGTATAAAAAAAGTGCAAATATAGTAGTAGTAATTCAAAACAAAAAGGGAAAACTTTATTATAAAATAGTTACAGAATATCCAGATAAGAAAAAGAGGTGATAAAATGAATGAATTAGATGTAGTAAAATTAATTAAAGATTTGGATGATATTCCAAAAGGCACAGAGGGAACAATTGCCCACAAATATGATAAAACAAATTTTGAAGCTGAGTTTTTTGATGATAAGCTTGATACTATTGATGTAGTAACTACATCAGCTGAATATTTGGAGCTCGTAAAAACTTATTAAGTGGATATGTGTTCATACTTTTATTCTAGCATCAAAGATATTGATTATGTGAAAAGATTATACAAACAAAAACAAGATGAAGCAAAAGGCATTATTCCAGCAAAAAAAGAAAATGAATCGCTATATGAAAGAGATCATAGACTAGAGCTTGAAAAGAAATGGGGTAAAAAAGCAATAATTAAAAAAGAAGAAGACTAAAAAATAAATTTAAACTTTAAACTAGGTAGCAATACCTAGTTTTTTATAAAATAACATAAAGATGTAAACTTCTGTTTTGTAGAAATATTCAAAAATTTATGTTATAATGATGTAATGTTAGATTTTACTTTCAATTTTTATCAAAATGTAGTATTATAATAAGCATAGAGGTGAGGCTTTAATGAATGAGAAATTAAAAGTTTATCTTGATACATCAGTTATTAGTTATCTAAAACAAGATGACTCCCCTGAGAAAACTAAGATAACTAATGATTTGTGGGAAAAGTTCAAGACTGGAATTTATGATATATGTTTTTCTAATTTAACTCTTTTAGAGGTTGGTAGATGTTTTGATGAAAAGAGATTATTTTTAGCTAATAAATTAAATGAGATAGAATATGAAGAATATAAAGTAAATGAAAGAACTAAAAACCTTGCGACTCAAATAATAAGAATTGGCATACTTACTGAAAAAAGCTTTGATGATTGTCAGCACATAGCAGTTGCTCTTCAAAATGATTGCGACATTATAGTATCTTGGAATTTTAAACATCTTGTAAATGTAAAAACAATTAATGGTATTAGAGCCATATCAATGATTGAAGGATATAAGACAATTAATATATTTGATCCATTAACATTATTAGAGATGGAGGTATAGAGATGAATAATTTATTACACGATTTATCAGTAGATGATATCCATAATTTAAGAGTAGAAAATTCTAAACTTATGGAAAAAATGTCAAGTGATGAGATATCACATTATATTGAAGAAGAAACAAATGATTTTAGAAAATTATTAAAAAGAAAGATCATTCAGTTTTAGTAAGATGAGAGATTTTAAAAACAAAATAACATCCCTATGGAATATTACACGAAGGGAGAGGAATATGAAGATATATTAGAGAATGCAGAGGAATTATGGGTTGATTATTTAAGCGATGAAGAAGACTAGAATATTAATTAAAAGCATAAGCTAGGTACTAATATAAAGATAATGTAGAAAGACAAATAAAAGAAATCCCTAAAATGGTAGGTAAGAATGAAGCATATCAAAATGCTATGAAAAACTCTGATGAACAAAATGCAAGAATGGAATGCGAAAAAGCACTCCGTGATGTGATTAATTCTATAATGTTTGATAAAATAGAATTATTCAAACTATATCAAGATAATCCAGACTTTAAGAAATGGCTCTTATCAATGGTATTTGCAGCGACATACAGTACGCATACTTCTATTAGTAAAAAATAATTATTGTAAAAGTGCATTCTTATATAATAGCACCACTACAAAAATCGACCTTAGGGTTGATTTTTTTATAATTAAATTAGAAAATAATTTAATTTTTTATCTAATACTCTTCACTCCTATTTTATTGACAAAGTAAGAAAGCTTTATTTATAATTAATTTATGAAAAAAACTTTCTTCTTTTTATTAATTTTTTTAATTGTATTTTCAAATAAGCCAGCATTCGCATCAAGTAGTCAAGTTGAAATCACAAAATTTGATGAAGATGATAATTTTTATTATTTTACATTCGATAATAATATTCCTTTAAAATTTATTGCAGATAGACCAGTAAATATTGGTAAAACTTATTGCTCTCACAATCAAGATTGGTATTATTACTATTGTGCTCCAGATTACTGGAAAAGCAGAGATGATTCAGATAATAGTACAGAAAAACATGGACAATATTTTTATCATGGTTACTTTTACACAGGATCTGCAGAGTTTAGGGGATGTAAATATCGAAACTACTTTTATTATAGTTTTTATTATTTAGATGGTAGTAGCACTTTTTTTTGTAGTGGTATGAATACTTCAAATGAAAGTGCAAATATTTATTATAATAAGAATGTATTAAAAATTAAAAAGACTTTAGTAGATAATGGAACTTGTGCTGTAGCTACTTTTTTGAGTGCAGTTTTTCCTACGATGCATGATGGAGTAGGTAGTTCATTTATAAATGCTAGTCCACAATTTGTCAATTTACTTTCTTGGAAGAATAATCATACTCATAAGTACACATTTACAAGTATAACAAATAAAATGCATTCATTTTATTGTGAAGATTGTGGATATTCAAAAACAGAAGAGCATAAGTTTATTCATAAATATAATGATATAGAAAATAATGCTTGTATGTGTGGAATTGCAAATGTAATTAATGTATCAATAGATACAAGCACAATTTCAAATGAAAAAATAATTTTTAAAGCATCGAGGTCTGAACCATTTATAGAAGTTAATAAAGAGAAAGAGGGATATAATTTTATTGGTTTTCATATAGCTACATCAAGTTATGCAAATGGAATTATAATTCCAGAGAAAGTAATACAAAATCTACCAGATGAATACCCACCATACAATCAAGATTATAAAGCTATATATGAACCACATAAGTATTATGTATATTTTAAGAAAAATTCAAATTACAATTTCACTTTTTCTACTAGCTCTGTAGTTATACAAAATTTTTTATATGATGAAGAAAAAAAATTATTAAAAAATAAATGGGAGATGACAGGTTATGATTTTTTAGGTTGGTCAGAAGCAGAGGGGAGTAGTGTTATATATGAGAATGAACAATTAGTAAAAAATATAACAAATGAAAATTCAAAAATTATATCATTATTTCCAGAGTATAAAAAGAAGTATTTTACTTTATATATTACAGATGGCTCAACATTTTCTACAAAAAATATAGATATAGATAATTTATATCTTCCAAAAGCAAAAATAGTATCAAAAGATTATTATTGGTCTGTAAACGGATATGAAAGTTTAGAAAGAATAGATTCAAATTTTGTTTTTTCTATAGAAGATTTATATAAATATGATGGAAAGAGTATCTTTTTAGATTGTAAATATTCAAAAGAAAACTCGAATGAAATAGCACCACAAAACAATTATGATGACAATGGAAGCAAAAATAATATATATGAAAATCTTGATAATTCTTCAGGTCCTGGTAGTATAAATAATATACAAAATGATACAATAAATACTAAAAATAGTACACTAAAAGAGAATATTGATAATAATACAATTCCTACATTAAAAGATTATAAAGCACAAATAGATAATTATAAAAAGAACAATTCATCTGATAAAACTAATAACAAAAAAGTATTAGAAGTATTAGAAAATAAATTGGATATAATATCTTTAGAAAATAGTTTTAATGTGAGTATATCTCCATTTGATAATAGTAGAAATAAATTTAATGAGGGTTTAATTGCTCAAATGGATTTTTTAAAAGGGAATGAAGAAAAAGCTTATTTATTAATTAAAAAGAAATTAAATATTAAAGATGGTATTGTTGGGAATATTATTAAATTTTTTATACAATTACCATTAGCAAAACAAAATCTATTTAAAATTTTTATGCTTTTTATATTTTTGATATACATCATTATTATGTTTTTTATAATAAAAAAAGTAGTAAGACAATATAAAGTATTATTTGATAAGAAACAGTATAGCGATTAAAATATAAAAAACAAATAATAAAATATAATGACAAATAAAGAGAATTAATGCTATATATTTTATATGATAAAAAAATAGTTGACCACTCCTTGATTATTTTATATAATAAAAAAAAGGAGAAAATATGGCAAAAATTATTAATAAAGAAATATATGAAAATGAATTTTTAAAAGCACCAATTGCATTAATTGATTTTTATGCAGATTGGTGTGGTCCATGTAAAATGATGGCACCAGTTATTGATGAATTAGCAAATGAAATGGATGGAAAAGTATTAATAGGGAAAGTAAATATAGATAATAATCCAGATATTGCTAAAATGTATCAAATCATTACAATTCCAACATTTTTGATATTGAAAAATGGACAAGTAGATAAAAAATTTGTTGGTGCAATTGAAAAAGAAGATTTAATAGAAGCCCTAAAGTAAAATTTGTATCTTGACAATCATAAAATACTTTTGTATAATGCAAAAGTTGTATTGTTTTATGTGCGCCTCTAGCTCAGATGGTAGAGCAGCAGACTCTTAATCTGTTTGTCCAGGGTTCGATTCCCTGGAGGCGCATTTTTTTATACACTTTTTGGAATAGCTTTTAAATAATTAATCTTAATACCTTTTTTATAAAATTTTTCTTCATATTCTGTCATAATATTATTTTCAATTAAGAAAGTATCTTTATGCAAATCATTACTTTTGTTTATTATTTCCCAATTATTTTCAATTAAAGTATTAATGCTATATTCAAATAACAATATATTATCACTTTTCATTTCAATACAGCCATCATTTTTTAATATTTTTTTATATAAATTAAGAAAAAATGGAGAAGTAAGTCGCCTATTAATATGCTTTTTTTTGGGCCAAGGGTCAGAAAAATTTAAGTAAATTATATTTATGCTTTTTTCATTAATATAATCTGTAAGATTTTTAATATCGCAATTGATGATTCTTATATTTAGTGGTATGTTTTTTTCTTTTTCAATATTGATATTATTTATTGCTTTTAATATAATACTTGCATTTTTTTCTACTCCAATAAAATCAATGTTTGGATATTTAATAGAAGATTTAATAATAAATTGCCCCTTACCCATTCCAAGCTCTAAATATGTATTGTTTACTATATTTACTTTTTTCTGTATTACTAAAGGGTACTCTTTTACAATAATTTCAGCATTTTTTATATGTCTAAGTCGCATTTTTCTCCATTTAATAAAAAATTTTGATTTTAAATAATATTTTTGGTATAATATAAGGGAATAAAAATATGAAAGAATTAATTAATAAAAATAAAGGAATTATATTATATTTAATTTTTGGGGGACTTACTACTTTACTTGGTATAATTGTATATTTTATTTGTTCTCATAGGCTTAAACTTTCTACAGCTACTAGTTCTATTATTTCGTGGATTTTAGCTACTACTTTTGCTTTTTTTACAAATAAAATATTTGTATTTGATAGTAAAAAGTTTTCTTTAGAAATATTATTAAAAGAAGCTACTTCTTTTTTTTCATTTAGGATATTTTCTGGCTTATTAGATTTAATAATAATGGTAGTTGGAGTAGATTTTTTAAAATATAATGATTTTTTAATGAAAATGTTTGCTAGTATTATTGTAGTAGTAACAAATTATATTGCAAGTAAGTTTTTTATTTTTAAAAAGAAATAATTTATATTTTAATTATTTTATAATTTAATGGGCCGATTGTTTCATCAATTATTTTGATTTTATCGTTATATTTTAACTCATAATGTATACTTTCATTCTCTCCTGGGAAAATTGCTCTATTCACTAAAATTAAATAACAATCGTTTTTATATGTCCTCTTGCAAGCATATACATGTTCACCAAAATACATTGGTTCATAAGTGCCTAATGTAAAAGCTTCAATAGAATTTCTCATTAATGCTATTTCTTTATAGTGTGATAAAATATCTGTATCTTCTTTACCCCAAGGGTAGGTTTTTCTATTATAAGGATCGGAGTAACCCTCTACTCCAGCTTCATCACCATAATATATACAGGGAACACCAGGTAAAGTAAATTGTATAAGACTTAAGCATTTTAATCTAGCTTTAGATAAATTATACTTTTCAGAATTTAATTTATATTTTTCTATCTTTTTTTCTATATCTATATTTTTAAAGTTTTTATACTTATCAAAATAATCATTTCTTAATATTTTTTCTTCTGGAGCTTCACCAAGAGCACTTAATACTCGAATAGTATCATGTGAACCGATAATATTTAAATTTGAATAAAAAGCATCCTTAGGGTAATGCTCCATAATATTATATATATTTTCATATAATTCTTTTGCATTTATTTTTCCTAAAAAGAAATCTATCAATAAATTTTTAAAGCAATAATTCATTACAGAATGCAATTCTTCTCCATAAAAGTACTCTCTAAGAACATCATAAGCTTTTTTATTTGAAGCATCTTCCCATACTTCTCCTAGAAGTATTTTATCATCTCCACATTCATTTATAGATTTTCTTATTCCTTTTATAAATTCATCGGGTAGTTCATCTGCTACATCTAGTCTAAAACCACTTATTCCCATTTTTAAATAATGCTTTATTACTGAATTTTTATCTTTATATATAAAATTTGAGAAATTTTCATCTAATTCGTTCACATTAGGTAAATCATTAACTCCCCACCAACAATCATATTCATTTGGATACTCACTAAAAGTATACCAAGAGTAATATGGTGATTTTTTACTTTTTATTGCATCATTAAAATACAAGCTGTCCTTTCCAGTATGTGAGAATACACCATCCAAAATAATATGTATATCATTTTTTTTGCATTCATTAATCAACTCTTTAAATATTTTTTCATTTCCAAAATGAGGGTCTATACTCATATAATCATAAGTATTATATTTATGATTTGAATATGCTTTAAATATAGGATTTAAATATATTATATTTACACCTAGAGATTTTAAATAAGGAATTTTTTCTATTATTCCAGACAAAGTACCACCAAAATATTGCCAAACATTTACATTACCATGTTCATCTTTTTCATAATGAGGTGTGTTATACCAATTTGTTTCAAGATAATTATTATGATTTTTAATACTATCTTCTTCATTACATTTTTTTAATAAGTCCAAATAGTCCTTACCTCTTGCAAATCTATCGGTAAATATTTGATAACAAATTCCATTTTTATACCAATTAGGGCTTTCTTGATTTTTATAAATAGTAATTTGATATCCTCTTGGATTAGTAGAGTATGTAGAGCCCTCTCCACCGAATTCTTTTTCGTTATTTCCATAGAAATAAGTTTCATTATAATTTTGCAAAATAAAACTATACCATAGAAGAGATGGCTCATTTCCACTATCTAGTTCAATAGTATAAATATACAAATTGTCTTTATAATCTTCATTAGTATCATTTTGAATTTTTTTCATTTCTATTCGTTTAGGTCCATTTTTTGAAGAGAATAAAAAAATATATACTATAAGTCCAGGTATTGGGTCATATACATCTAAGCGAATATAAATTTTAGAATTGCATTCACATGCTCCAAAAGGAGAGCGATATAATATGTTTCTTGAATTATGATAAATATTCATTTTATACCTCCATTAATTGTGAATATAATTTGATATACTCTTTAGCACTTTCTTCAAAATTAAAATTAGTATCAAATGCTTGCATAGATAAATTGTTGAAAATTTCTTTTTTATCATAGTATAAAGATAAAGCATTTTGTATGGTAAATAATAATTCATGTGCATTATAATTTACGAATGAAAAACCATTGCCAATGTTTGTGTATTTATTGTATGAATTCACAGAGTCTTTTAATCCACCTATTTCTCTAACTATTGGGAGTGTAGCATATCTCATAGCAATCATTTGTGATAATCCACAAGGCTCAAATAGTGATGGAACCATAATTAAATCAGAAGAAGCATAAATTTTTTTTGATAAACTTTCATCAAAAAATATATTTGCACTCACTTTATTTTTATATTGATTAGCAAATTTATTAAATGCATCTTCATATTTTTTATCTCCAAGCCCAAGAATTACAAATTGAATTTTGTATTGCAACATTTCTTCTAATATATAAGTAATTAAATCTAATCCTTTTTGATCAGTAAGCCTTGATATTAAACTTATCATACAAATATTTGGGTCTACATCTAAGCCTAAATCAGCTTGTAAGCACATTTTGTTATTTGATTTAAATGTAGTAATTCTTTTAATTTTGTCTTCTATTAATTCTTCTTTTGTAATTTCATTAATATCTTTTTCTTTAGTAATATTTTTTGTTATTGGCTTCAAATTTACATATACTTCATTGTCTTTATATGGATTATATTTTTCATAATCTATACCATTTAAAATACCACTTAATATATTTTTTCTTCTGCACAAGACATCCTCTAAACCCTCAGAAAAAAATGGAGTGCATATTTCTTTAGCGTAAGTAGGAGAGACTGTTGTAATTCTATCTGCATAATTAAGTGCACCTCTCATATAATTAATTGCACCACTTTGCATTAATTGACTTTCTGCAGCAAAATTTCCTTTTAAACCTGTAATATCATCCAATACATATTTTGAAAACATTCCTTGAAATTTTATATTATGTATAGTAAACACAGTTTTAATATTATTACACTTATCTACTTCTCTATACATTTCTCGCAAGAAAACAGCACTAAGTGCAGTATGCCAATCGTTCAAATGCATAATATTAGGAGAAAAATTTAAATGCAAAATGGATTCTATAATTGCTTTTGAATAAAAAGCTATTCGCTCTCCATCATCAAAAAATCCATATGCTTTATCTCTTTTAAAATAATATTCATTATCTAAAAAATAAAAAATAGTATTTTTATATATTAATTTATATATTCCACAATACATATTACGCCAAGCAAGAGGTACATAAAAATCACAAATTTTTGTCATTTTATCTCTATATTCATTTGAAATAGAAGAGAATAATGGCATAATAACTCTAATATCTACTCCATCTTTTTTTAAATAAATAGGTAGAGAACCAGCCACATCTCCAAGCCCACCCGTTTTGATGAATGGGCTTGCTTCAAATGCTGCAAATAAGACTTTAATTTTTTTATTTTGCATATTTGTCCTTTTTAAATAAATTGTTCTCTTGTAATTATTATTGGCCTATCATTTGTGCATTTTAATATTTGACCATCTTCAATTTTAGCATATTTTTCGACTATTATATTATCTAATTCTGCATTTTTTCCTATGTATGATCCTGGGAACACTACAGAATTGCTTACTTTTGCACCCTCTTCAATAATTACATTTCTAAATATAATTGAATTTTCCACTTGACCTTTTATTATAGAGCCACTTGATATTATAGTATTTGTTACTTTGGATTTTTTTTCATATTTTACAGGTGGTGCATCATGTACTTTTGTTATAATAGGGCGATTCTCACTAAATAATTCTCTAAACACATTAATATTTAATAGTTCTTTTGACGCATGCATATAATCAAGCATATTATCTATATTGTGAGAATAGTCTTTAAATTCATAAGCATACACAGCAATATTTGGTAAGATTTCACTAATAATATCCATAATATCCATATAGCTTTGTTTATCATACCATTCCATTATTTTTTTTACTAAATCTATATTAATAATTATTGCATCCATAAATTGATTAACTGGACCATTTTCTTTTCTATTTATGCTTAAAACTCTATTATCACTTGTAATTTCTAAATTAAAATCAGTATCAGATAGTATATTTTCTTGCTTTTTATAAACGAGTGTTATTGCTGCATTATTTTTATCATGAAAATCTCTTACATCTTTGTAATTAATATTAAATATTTTTGAAGCAGATTGAATGACAAGCAATTCTCTTTTAGTCCTTTTGATAAACATTGAATTACCTTTAATATCTCTAAGAACTAATTTACTTTTAGAATTTAATAATCCATATACGGATCCTGGAAGTATGAATAAACCACCATTTTTTCTTGCTAAGCCCCAGGCTTTACCATTGCCTACATGGTCAAGGAGAGATCTATATAAATAAGGTGTGATTAATCCCACAGAATCCATATCAGAATTAACCATATTGGAGAAAGCAAAATCTACAAGTCTATATCTGCCACCAAAGGGAATGGAAGCTATGGGACGCTCTTTTGTAAGTAAACCAAAATCGCCAAAATTATAATTTGTAGTAATTAACCCCAACATTCTTTTCATTATCCAACCTCCTGATTATCACCTATTAAATATATTTCATCATTATCTTTACAAAGTGTTACTCCACTTTTAATAAGTGTATTTTCACCAATAATAGCTTTTTTAATATGTGCTTTTTTACATACATAAGAGTTTGGTAGTAAAATAGAATCCTCTATTATAGCACCATCTTCAACTACAACATCACTCGATAGAATAGAATGCTTTATGGTACCATTTACAATACAACCATTGCATATAAGTGATTTTTCTATTTTACTTTTTTTACCAATGTATTGTGGACCAGATACATTAGCATTTGAGTATATTCTCATATTTCTATCAAAAATATCGAAAACGGGATGCTCTTCCAAAAGAGCCATTTGAGTGTCATAATAGCTTTGAATAGTTCCTACATCTTGCCAATAACCATGGAATTTATAAGCAACTAATTTTTTATTTTCATTTAATAATTTTGGAATAATATTTTTACCAAAATCATGTTCAGATTTTTCATCTACAGAATCATCAATTAAACTTTTTCTTAATACACTCCAAGAAAAAATATATAAGCCCATAGAGGCAAGGTTAGATTCTGGTTTTTTGGGTTTTTCTTGAAATTTTATTATTTCAAAATTTTCATTAATTGACATAATACCAAATCTAGGTGCTTCTTCTAGTGGAACTTCCATCACAGATACTGTTAAATCTGCATTTTTTTCTTTATGAAATTTTAGCATAGGAGTGTAATCCATTTTATATAAATGATCTCCAGACAGAATTATTACATAATTTGGATTATATGTGTCTATAAAATCTATATTTTGAAAAATTGCATCTGCTGTGCCATCATACCAATTTCCTCCACTTTCTGTAGCATATGGAGGAAGAACATGAACTCCACCATTAGGAGTATCAAGATCCCAAGCTTCACCATTGTTCAAGTAAGCATTTAATTTAGTTGGCTTATATTGAGTCAATACACCAACAGTATCAATGCTAGAATTAACACAATTAGATAAAGAAAAATCAATTATACGATATTTTCCACCAAAAGCGACAGCAGGTTTTGCATTTTTTTTAGTTAAAGCAAGAAGTCTAGAACCTTGCCCACCTGCAAGAAGCATAGCTACACATTCTTTTTTTCTCATAATGTTTTTTTTCATGAAAAAAGTACTTCATGATTTCCTTTCATAAATTTTTATACATTCCAAATTTCTTTTGCATATTCTCTTATAGTTCTATCACTTGAAAAGAAGCCCGATTTTGCAATATTAATAAGCGACATTTGATTCCACATTTTTTTATCATTATATTTTTTATCGAGAATAAAAAATTTATTTATATAATCTATCAAATCATATAATACAAAATAAGAATCATTATAATTTACTAGTTCATCATATATATCCCAATAGTCTACTTTTTTTTGATTCATATTATTTGAATTCATAAATGAATTTGGATTAGTATCAAATGCTTTTTCATTTTCACCATATATATCAAAAAAGCCATTTACAAGCTGTTCTGTAATAAGTTTTATTTTTGGATTTTCATCTAAAAACATTCTAGAGTTATATAAATTATTTTGTCTAATATTTATGATTTCATTCTCTTTTAAGCCAAATATTTGCATATTGTCATCGCCTACGAGTCTGTTTATTTCTACATTAGCACCATCCATTGTTCCTAAGGTTATAGCACCGTTAAACATAAACTTCATATTGCCAGTACCAGAGGCTTCCTTTCCAGCAGTAGAAATTTGCTCAGATATTTCGCAAGCGGGATATATTATTTCTGCATTTGATACACAAAAATTCTCTATAAAAACTACTTTCAATTTATTATTTATTTCTTGATCATTATTTATTATATCAGCAAGATTATTAATTAGCTTTATTGTTTTTTTAGCAAAAGAGTATGAACCAGCAGCTTTTCCAGCAAAAACAAAAGTGTATGGATTAATATCTAATGATGGATTTTGTTTTATTTCATTATACAAATATAATATTTTAAATGCATTTAATAATTGCCTTTTATATGCATGTATTCTTTTTACTTGAATATCAAAAATAGATGTAGGGTCAACTTTAATTTTATTATATTCCATTATATAATTACTTAAGCGAACTTTATTAAAATATTTTATTTGAGATAAAGAGTTTAAGAAGTTATCATCATTTACAAATCTATTTAAGTCTTCTAATTTAGATGCATCATATATCCAATCCTTACCAATATTTGATATTATTAATTTTGATAATTCTGGATTTGCTTCAAGTAAAAATCTTCTATATGAAACACCATTAGTTTTATTATTAAATTTGTTTGGAAATATTTTATAAAAATCTGCAAGTGTATCTTTTTTAATTATATCTGTATGTAATGCAGCTACTCCATTTATTGAATGAGAACCTATACAGCTTAAATTTGCCATACGCACATTTCCATCCCATAGAATTGCTGTATTTTTTATTAATTCATTTTTATTTGAGTCATTTTCGATACTACTTTTGTATCTTCTGTCGATTTCCTCAATAATCATATATACTCTTGGTAAATATTTTAGGAATAATTTAATTGGCCATTTTTCCAACGCTTCTGGCATAACAGTATGATTAGTGTAAGCTATTGTTTCTTTTGTAATTTCCCAAGCTTCATCCCATTCCAATTTTTCATCATCCATAAGAACTCTCATTAATTCAGGGATGCACATTGTTGGATGTGTATCATTTATATGAATAGCAATTCTTTTAGAGAATTCACTCCAATTATTATCTCCATATTTTTTAATATAAGTATGTACAATATCTTGTATACCTGCAGATACTAATAAATATTCTTGTTGAAGACGAAGCATTTTTCCTATTTCATTTGAATCATCTGGGTACAAAATAGAAGTAATAGCTTCAATTTTATTTCTGTATTGAATTGCTTTTGAATACTCACCCTTATTGAATTCATTTAAATCAAAATGTTCATTTTTTGGTTGAGCATACCAAAGCCGTAAATTATTTACCTTACTATTATCATATCCAATTATTGGTACATCGCTTGGTACAGCTAGCACTTCATCGTATCCTTTATAATAAAAATTAATTTTACCATTTTCAAAAACTTTATCTACATATCCACCAAATTTCACAATTTTGGTAAGAGCTGGATTTGTAGTAGCCCAAGGGTAGCCTTTATCGAGCCAATCATCAGCAACTTCCTCTTGAAACCCATTTACAATTTCTTGCTTAAAAAGCCCAAAGCGGTACTTAAGCCCCATTCCTGTAGCATTTATTTTATTGAATGCCATAGAATCAAGAAAACATGCTGCAAGTCTGCCAAGACCACCATTTCCAAGACCTGGATCTTTTTCTAGATCATATATTTTATCTAAATCAAAATTATAGTCTTTTAATGATTCTTTTACTACATCTTCAATTTGCAAATTAATTAAATAATTTTTAAGGAGTCTTCCTATCAAAAATTCCATAGAAAAATAATACACTTTTTTCTTATCGATATCATTTGTTACATTACTAGCATGAGTTTTTTTTGCATCTTGAACTATTATTTGAACTATAGTTGAATACATCTCATAGTAAGAACACTTATCTATATTTTTTCCAATATATCTTTGTGCAGAGTTCTCTAGTGCCTGTTTAAATTCATTTTTTTCTTTATACATTTTTTCTCCTAGTTTTTTTTTTTTTAATTATTAACCCACTTAAAGCTGGAAGTGGTGTATCTATAGAATAATCTTTTCCATGAGATTGTATCTTTTTTGATTTTATAATGGGATTATTTGTTTCATAAAAATTTTTTATGTAATCATTCCCACCATAATTTGAATCATCACTATTAAAAATAATTTCATACTCTCCAAATTCTTCTACACCTATAGTAAATATTTCATAATCAATTGGTTTCATATTTAATATTATTATGACTTTTGAGTTACCATTAGAACGCTCATAAATATAAACAGATTGAGAATTGTCATTTGCTTCTATCCATTGAAAGCCTTTCCAAGTGTAATCTTCTTCATATAATGCTTTTTCATTTTTATATAAATTATTTAATTCTTTTACAAATTGTAAATGCATTCTATGAATTGGATAGTCTAACAAAAACCATTGAATACTCTCATAGAATCTCCATTCAACAAATTGTGCGATTTCAGTGCCCATAAAATTTAATTTTCCACCAGAATGAGTAATTTGATATAGGAGAAGCAAGCGTAATCCAGCAAATTTTTGTAAATACTCTCCAGGTTGTTTAACAATGAGAGAACACTTACCATGAACTACTTCATCATGTGATAAAGGCATTATGAAATGTTCCGAAAAAGCATATACCATAGAGAAAGTGAGCATATTGTGGTTTTTGCTTCTATATGGAAAATCTGTTTTGCAATAATTCAAAGTATCATGCATCCATCCCATATCCCATTTATAATCAAAATGCAAACCATCATCATCAAACGATGTAACTTTTGGCCAGGAAGAAGATTCTTCTGCAATTGTAATAACTCCTTTAAACTCTTTATGTATTAAATCATTTGTTTTTTTAATAAAATCAATAGCACTCAAATTTCCCTCACCGCCATATTTATTAAATACTTTTTTTGATGGGTCTTCAACTCCATAATTTAAATACAACATTGAAGAAACACCATCCATTCTAATACCATCAATGTGAAACTCTTTTAAGAAGAAAAATACATTTGATAATAGAAAAGATCTAACTTCACTTTTAGAATAATTAAAAGTTAGAGTCCCCCAATGCAAATGTTCTTTTTCTTCATACACTTTAGAACCATCAAATAATCGAAGTCCGTGATCATCCTTACAAAAATGACCTGGTACCCAATCAAGAATTACACTTATATTTTCTTTATGAGCTAAATTTACAAACTCCATAAAGTCCTTTGGAGTTCCATATCTACTTGTTATTGAAAAAAAACCAGTAGGTTGATAGCCCCATGAACCATCAAATGGATATTCATGTAGTGGCATAAGCTCAATATGTGTGTAGCCCATTTCTTTAACATAAGGAATTAGAGTTTGAGCAAATTCTTTATATGAATAAAATGCTTCAAGTGGAGTTTCTTCATTTGATAAATTTCTATCTTTTAAAAATTTTTGTTTCCATGATCCAAGATGTACTTCATAAATATTTTTTGCTATTTTTTGATGATTAGTTTTCTCTCTTTTTAGTAAAAATTTTTCATCACTCCATTTAAAATTTGTATAATCATAAAGGATAGAAGCTGTATTAGGTCTTACTTCTGAATAAAAAGCATAGGGGTCTGATTTATATAAAAATTCGTGATTAGCAGTTTCTATTTTATACTTGTATACTTCACCCTCATTAAGATTTTCAATAAAAGAAATAAAGCAGCCAGATTTATATAAAGATTGCATTTTTATACCATTATCCCATCCAAGTGAATTGCTTACAATTGCTACAGAAAGAGCATTTGGTGCATAAACTAAAAAACGCCACCCAATTTTACCATCGTACGAATAGGGGTGTGCGCCAAAAGCATTATAAGACATAAAATCCTCGCCATTATTAAATATATATAATTTCTCTTTAGTTATGCCATAAGTCTCCATATCTACCTCCACTTATATTCTATAATAAATAATAAATTTTTTCAATATAAACATTATTTTTTTGAAATTTAAAAGTAGTAGAAAAGCAAATTGTTATATGATATAATTTATATAAAATAAAGGAGGTTACAATGGAAGATTATGGTTTAAGTAAGATGGGGTTAAAACCATCTAAAGTCTTTAGAAATCTCTGTGTAGCATCTCTTGTAGAAGATGCTATAAAAAAGAATGAGGGTTGTCTTACAAGCACTGGAGCGTTATTAGTATATACAGGAAAGTATACTGGGCGTTCTCCAAAAGATAAATTTATAGTTGATACAGAGAAAGTTCATAATAATATATCATGGGGCAAAGTAAATGTACCAACTACAAGAGAAACATTTAAAAGTATTAAAGAAGAAATGATTAAATATTTATGCGAAAAGGAAGTATATATTTTTGATGGATTTGCTGGAGCAGATCCAAAGTTCACAAGAAAATTTAGGATTATAAATGAACTTGCAAGTCAAAATTTATTTATTCATCAATTATTAATTAGACCTACAAAAGAAGAGCTAGAAAATTTTGGAGTAGAAGATTTTAATATTTTGGTTGCACCAGGTTACAAATGTGATAAAGAAAAATTTGGTATTAATTCAGAAGCAGCTATAATGATAGATTATGAAGCTAAAGAAGCAATTATTGCAGGCTCTGCTTATGCAGGAGAAATTAAAAAGACTGTATTTTCTATAATGAATTATTTAATGCCAATAGAAGAAAATGTGCTACCTATGCATTGCTCTGCTAATATGGATCCAAATACAAATGAGACTGCTGTATTTTTTGGATTATCTGGAACAGGAAAAACTACTCTCTCTGCAGATCCAAATAGAAAATTAATTGGAGATGATGAGCATGGTTGGTCAGACAATGGAATATTTAATTTTGAGGGTGGTTGCTATGCAAAAACTATTAATTTAAAAGAAGAGAATGAACCAGAAATTTATCATGCAATTAGATTTGGTTCTTTATTAGAAAATGTAATAATAGATGAAGAAACAAGAATAGTAAATTATGATGATAGTTCTATTACAGAGAATACAAGAGTAGGTTATCCTGTAAATTATATTTCAAATTCTCAAATACCTGGGTATGGTGGAATTCCAAAAGTAGTAATATTTTTGACAGCAGATGCATTTGGAGTATTACCACCTATATCTAAACTAAGTGAGAATGCTGCGATGTATCATTTTGTTACAGGTTTTACTTCAAAACTAGCTGGTACAGAAAGAGGTATAACAACACCTGAACCTACTTTTTCTACACTTTTTGGAGAACCATTTATGCCACTTGCAGCAGAGAAGTATGCTCAAATGCTTGGTGAAAAATTAAAAAAATATGGTACAAAAGTATATTTAGTTAATACTGGCTGGTCTGGTGGTGCTTATGGAGTTGGAGAAAGAATGAAATTAAAATATACAAGAGCAATGATAACAGAAGCTTTGAATGGTAATATAGAAAAAGCACAATTTAAGCATGATGATATTTTTAATCTTGATGTACCACAAGAAATAAAAGATGTACCAAATGAAATATTAAATCCAAGAGATACTTGGAAAGATAAAAATGCTTATGATAAACAAGCTAAAGAATTAGCAAAATCATTCAGGGATAATTTTCAAAAGAAGTATCCTAATATGCCAAAGCATATAGTAGATGCAGGTCCACAAATTTAAAAAATAAAATTACAAAAAAAGGGTAGGTAATATACCTATCCTTTTTATATGAAAAAATGATAAAAGAAGAAAAAATATTATTAAAATATTTAAATCAAATTGAAGATATAGATAAACAAATAGAAACAGAAGCAAAAAAATATCTAGATAAATTAGCTAAGCCTATAGAGTCACTAGGGCTTTTGGAAGATATTTTTATAAAATTATCTTCAATAAATAATAAAGTTTATAATAATAAATTATCAAAAAAATTATTATTAATTTTTGCATCAGATAATGGTATTTATGAAGAGAAAGTGTCATCTGCTCCCCAAAGAGTGTCTTTTTTACAAAGCATAAATATATCTAAAGGAAAGAGTGCAGCAGGAGCATTAGCTAAATCTTTAAACGCAAATATTAGAGTAGTAGATCTTGGATTAAAAAGTAGCAATGATGATCTAAAAGAAGAAGAAAAAGCAAATATTATAATAAATAAAAAAATTTGTAAATCTACTAAAAACATTGTGCTAGAGGATGCTTTTTCTTATAGAGATGCTTTGAAAGCAATATTATGTGGTATAGAAGAAATGAAAATAGCAAAAGAGAATGATGTAGATATTGTTGCTTTAGGAGAGATGGGAATAGCTAATACAAGCACATCAACAGCAATACTATCTATATTAACAAATTCAAAAGTAGATGATATATGTGGAAGAGGTGGTGGATTAAATGATGAATATTTTGAAAATAAAAAGAAAGCAATAAAAAAAGCAATTAATAGATATAAAAAGAGAGAAAAAGATAAAAACAAAATAGCAGTAATTGATTTATTATCCTCTTTAGGTGGTTTAGATATCTGTGGAATGTGTGGTGCAATACTTGGTGCAGGAATATTTAGAATACCTGTAATAATTGATGGATATATTTCTATTGTATCTGCCTTGTCAGCATCAAAAATTTATGATAATATTAAAAAATATATTTTTTTATCACATTCATCATATGAAAAAGGTTATAAAATAGCAAAAAAAGCTTTGGGGCTTCAATCTTTTTTAGATTTAAATATGAGACTGGGAGAGGGTTCAGGTGCACTATTAATGTTTAATATTTTTGACAATATTTTATCAATAGTAAATAATATGTATACATTTGAAAAAGCAAAAATAAATGATGATTATTTAAGTGAAATAAGAAAAGTAAGAAAGTATATAAAATAATTTATGGAGGCAAAGTTTTGAATAGAGAAATAAATGTTTTAATAAAAGGATTCAAAATGGCATTTTCTTCTTTTACAATTTTTTCATTTCCACATAAAGTATGGGATGATAATGCAAGAATATATATGTTGTTATTTTTTCCTATAGTAGGATTATGGATTGGAATATTATTTTATTTTTTTAATATTGCTTGCTCTTTTTTTGGAGTGCCAATTTTTATAAGAGCATTAATTTGCAGCATATTTTTTTCATTATCATCTGGATTCATTCATGTAGATGGATTTATGGATGTTTGCGATGCAATACTTTCACGGAGTGATTCAAATAAAAAACAACAAATATTGAAAGATTCGCATGTAGGTTCTTTTAGTGTTGTAGCTACAATCATACTTTTTTTAACAAATTATGCTTCATTTACAAACATCAAAAGAGGCGTAGATATAATGTGCATTATTTTAATACCAGTTGTTTCTCGAATAATGTCTGCTATTCAAATAATTAATAGAAAATCGATGTACAATTCACAATACAATATTGTATATATTAATTCAAAAACAAAAAAATATTCGATTGTAAGCTTTATTTTGTTTTTATTTTTAATAGCTTCTATTATTTTAGAATCAATATTATTTGGACCATTTGTATATATACTATATATAGAAATATTAATTCATTTTATTTCTTGTGCTTTAGCAACTAAGAGTTTAAATGGAATGAATGGCGATATTTCTGGTTTTGCAATTAGCGTGTGTGAATGTGTAGCTATTTTAATATTTACATATATTACTATTAATGGTGGAATAATATGATTTTGATTTTTGGTGGAGCATACCAAGGAAAAACAAATTTTGTAAAAGAAAAATACAATATAAATGATGAAGATATTTATTCAATAGAAAAGTTCGAGATTGACAAGAAAAATAATACAATTTCATTAGATAATATAACAAATAATGATTACAAAAATATTATCGAAGAAGAAAGAAAAAGAATTATTTTATCAAAGAAATGTATAAACCATTTGGAAAATTTTACTTATAATTGTATAATAACAAATATTAATCCATATGAAGAATTCAAAAAAATAGAAAAATATTTATTTGAAGACTATATTATTATTTCATTAGATAGTTCTTTAGGAATTGTACCAATAGACGCTTTAGATAGAAAAATAAGAGAGGAGCACAGCTTACTTATGCAATATATAGCAAAAAAAGCGTATGAAGTAATAAGAGTATTCTTATCTATACCACAAAAAATAAAATGAAAAATTTAAAAATAAAACATTTAATATATATAATATTTTTGGGGATGACAATAAGTATAATTGGCAATATGGCTATTGATTTTTTTTCATTAAAAACAATTTTCCCAATTAATAATACTTTTACTAATTCTATTTATAAAATGCCTATGTGGAAAGGAGTAGCTATAGTTGGTATTTTTTACCCTTTTTTTGAAGAATTGATTTTTAGAGGCATAATATATAAGGCAATTAGAAAGTATATCAATATTATTTTTTCTATTATTATAACTTCTTTATTATTTGCTTTTATACATTTCAATATTGCTCAAGGGCTATACGCTTTTTTTGCAAGTGTGATATTTTGTATTATAATAGAAAAATATAAAAGCTTTATAATACCATTTGTATGTCATTTGAGTGCAAATATTACTACTTTATTGTTTTATAGAGATATAGAAAAATTATTATTTAAAGACAAAATTTTCTTATTTACAATTGTGTTAATATTATTTATTTTAATTTTATTTAGAATCAACAAAAAAGAAGTATAAATAAAAATATAAGTAAATTATAAATAAAGGAATAAGATAAAATAAAAATATATAAATGTTTTAATATAAAAAAAGAAAATCAACTTACATAAAGGGAGATTTAAAAATGAAATTAATATCATTTATAGTGCCTTGCTATAATTCAAGTGAATATATGAAAAAATGTATTGATTCACTTTTAATATGTGGAGAGGATGCAGAGATTCTCATAATAGATGATGGTTCAAATAAGGACAATACATATGAAATAGCTAAAGAGTACGAAAAAAAATATCCGAGTGTTTGCAAAGCAATACATCAAGAGAATGCAGGTCATGGTGGTGCTTTGAATAGGGGGATAGCGAATGCTATAGGTTTATATGTTAAAGTAGTGGATTCAGATGATTATTTAGAAAAAAGAGCATTACTTACTTTACTTTCTCAAATAAAATCAATGATATATGACAATCAATCACCAGATCTTTTTATTACTAATTATGTATACAATAAAGAGGGTGCAATTCATAAAAAAGTAATGTCATATGGTATGACTTTTCCAAAAAATAAATTGTTTACTTGGGACACAACAAGATATTTTACATTGGGTGAGTATTTACTTATGCACTCTTTATTATATAAAACAAAAGTGTTAAGAGCATCCAATTTAATTTTGCCAGAGCATACTTTTTATGTGGATAATATTTTTGCATATCAACCTTTGCCTTATGTTCAAACGATTTATTATTTGGATGTGAATCTCTATATGTATTATATTGGCAGAAAAGATCAATCTGTAAATGAAGAATTAATGATAAAAAGACTTGACCAACAATACACTGTAACAAAAAAAATGCTTAAAGTAGATATATTCAAAGTTCGTTCAAAAAAATTAAGACAATATATGCTTAATTATATGTCTATGATAATGACTATTACTTCTGTAATGTCTATTCGTTCAAAAAATGAATATTGGTTAATGGAAAAAGAAAAATTATGGAATGATTTAAAAAAAGAAAATTTTTATTTATATATTAAATTAAAACACACTATTCTAGGATATGGTGTCAATTTGCCAGGAAAGGTTGGTAAGGACATTGTTGTATTTTTCTACAAAGCAGTGAGATTGATATATGGCTTCAATTGAAATAATACTTGACAAGCAAAAGTTTTTATTATAATATTAAAACGATTTTTGGGGTGTTAGCTCAGCTGGGAGAGCATCTGCCTTACAAGCAGGGGGTCATAGGTTCGAGCCCTATACGCCCCATAATAATGGTTGATACAAAAAAATGTTTTTTAATAAGGCGAGGTAGCTCAGTTGGCTAGAGCACGCGGTTCATACCCGCGGTGTCGAGGGTTCGAGCCCCCCTCTCGCTACGATAATACAACAATAGCAAAAAAATAAAGCTATTGTTTTTTATTATAAATCTAATTTTATAGGAGAAAATATGAGTTGGGAATTTGCTTTTTTAGATTTTATTAATTTAAATATAGTTAATCCATTTTTAACACCAATTATGAAAGTGTTTACATATAGTGCAAATTCTGGTGCTATTTGGATTGTATTATGCTTAATTTTTTTAATAATAAAAAAATATAGGAAAATTGGGATAGTTATGGCTTTTGCATTAATAATAGATGTATTTTTAGTTAATATTTGTTTAAAAAATATGATACATCGTATTAGACCATATGAAATTAATTTATTGGTAGATATTTTGATAAAAAAACCAAATGATTTTTCTTTTCCATCTGGGCATACAGCAGCCTCATTTGCAATATGTTCATCTATATTTATGATAAAACAAAAAAAATTATTTTTTGTTACTTTAATTATATCTATCATAATATCATTTTCTAGATTATATTTTTATGTTCATTTCCCTACAGATATAATAGGAGGAGCATTGTGTGGAATTATATCTGGGATTTTGTCTTATTTTATTTATATAAAAATAGAACCAAAAATAAAAGAAAAAAACATTATATAAATTTTAATGAAAAAAATTATTTTTACAACTTTAAATTCAAAATATATTCATGTATCAAGTGCTCCTTTTTATGTAGCTTCTCATTATAAAAAAATTTATTATAATGAGAAAGATATCGATATAGAAGTATTATATTTTACTATAAATGAAGACTTAGATCTAATTAGTAAAAAAATATTGTCTTATAACCCTAGTTTAATTAGCTTTTCTGTATACATTTGGAATGTGGAAAAAACATTTTTTATTTGTAAAAAAATAAAAGAATATAATGAAAATATTAAAATAATATTAGGTGGACCAGAAGTAGCATTTAGAAGTGATAAAGAAAAAGAAGAAATAATAAAATCGGGAATTGCAAATGAAATATCCACTAATGAATATGATGATAACCCAAATGATGCATGTTATTTAAGTTTTGTTAAAGGGAGAATTGCATATTTTGAATCTCAAAGAGGCTGCCCTTTTAATTGTGCTTTTTGCTTATCGGGTAGAGTGAGTGAAAATAAAGTTTTTCCATTAGAAGAAACATATAAAAATATTATAACTTTAGCAAAGGCTAAGCCTAAAATAATAAAATTTGTAGATAGAACATTCAATTCAAGAGAACAGCATGCAAATAATATTTTAAATTTTATTTTAGAAAATTCGGGAAAAACATTTCCAAAAGATATACAATTTCATTTTGAAATAGCTGGAGATATATTAAAAGATAGCACATTTGAGATATTAAAAAAAATGCCAAAAGGATTAGTGCAAGTAGAAATAGGATTACAAACATTCAATAAAAAAAGTTTAGAGTCAATCAATAGAAAAACAAATATAGAAGTATTAGTAAAAAATATTAAAAAACTATTAGAATATAAAAATATACATGTACATATAGATTTGATTGCTGGGCTACCCTATGAAAATATAATATCTTTTATAGAAAGTTTTAATATGGCTTATTCATTAAAGGCTCATATGATACAATTTGGTTTTTTAAAAATATTATACGGCTCTCCTTTAAAAGAACTTTTAGATAACGAAAATAAACAAACTATTAGTTTATATTATGACAAAAATGCACCATATGAAGTAAGAGAAACAAAGTGGATACAAAAAGATTTTTTTGATGTTTTTAAATATGTCGAAGACTCATTAGATAGATTATATAATTCACATAGATTCATTAATACTTTAAATTATGTGTTTGATAATATCGATTATTCTCCTTTTATGTTTTTTTTAAACTTTGGATATAAATATAATCATAGTGATTATAAAGAAAAAAATAATTTAGATGATTATACAGAATTTTTTTATAATTTTTGCTTACAATATCCTAATATAAAAAAAAGTGAGCTCCGAGATAATTTAGTAATTGATAGATTGCAATCAAATAGAATGGGCAAATTACCACAGGTGTTAAAAATTAAAGATGACAAACTATCAAAAATTAAAAAATGTATTCCTATTAAAAAGAGTGTAAAACAAGCAATTGCTATTTTATACTCTAAAAATCAATATATTTATATTAATTATGATGAAGAATCGTTTGATTCTATAAATAAGATTTATAAAGTACATTATGAAAATTTAGATGATATAAAATAAAATAAAAAAATAAAATATTCATTAAAAAAAATATATCAATCATTTCTTAAAAAAAAGAATTCAAAAAAAAAATATAAATGTAAGAAAAATGTAATTGACTTTTTTATAATGCTTATATACAATGAAAGTAGAAAATATGTTTGGGGTTGCACTGGTTTCGACGGAGCATATGCAACTTTAGAAGCTATCCGTATGGGAACCGCGTTAAGGGGCTCAACAATAAATTTAGACGACAATAATCGTTTAGCATTAGCTGCCTAAGGGTAGCTTGTCACCCAAAGTCACTCATAGCTTTGATCAGTGGCATCACTTATGTGAGAAACTGCATTTAGAACTCCTTTACTAAGTGTAAGTAAAAAAGGATACTTTATATAAAAAGGTGTTTGTTACTATTTATATGAGGGAAAAAAAACAACAAACTATGATAGTAGAAGGAAAGTGAATTGTGTTTCGGACAGGGGTTCGACTCCCCTCAGCTCCACTAAAAACATTAGAAAACGAGTAACAGGAATCATCAACAGTGAAATAATAATTAATTTAATTGTAGCGGCTACGGAGAATTTATCTGTAACCGTTTTTTTTTATTGAAAAACTGCGCTACAATAAGGTCAAGTATAATTTACCAAATCATACTTGACTAATTTAAATGTATGTATTATACTATAGCTAAATATTATGGAGGTAAGCTATATGTTTATTGGCAGAGAAAAGGAACTTACAGCACTTAATAACTTATATGCATCGGATAAATTTGAGTTTGTTGTAATATATGGTCGACGCCGTGTGGGGAAAACTTCGCTTATCAATCAATTTATCAATGATAAAAAATCAATATATTTTATGGGTGTTGAGAGCAACTCTAAGCAGAACCTTGAAAATTTTAGCAAAAGTATTTTCGAACTTTCGACAGAATTTGCTTCTACCCCAACATTTGATTCATTTCAGCGTGCTCTTGAATATGCTTTTAAGCTTTCTGAAAATGAGCGTATTGTTCTTGTGATTGATGAATACCCTTATGTTGCTCGTTCTTCAAAAAGCCTTGCTTCTACTTTACAACTTTTAATAGATAAAAATAAAGATAATTCAAAACTTATGCTTATACTATGTGGATCATCTATGTCCTATATGGAGGATTATGTGTTGAGCTATAAAGCACCACTTTATGGCAGACGAAGTGCACAAATAAAATTGTTGCCTTTTAGCTTTGGAGAAACTTGCCGTTATTTTAAAAATTTTTCTGACATTGACAAAGCAATGGTATACGGAATGGTTGGTGGAACGCCTCAATATTTACTTCAAATGAATGACAAACTTAACATTGAAAATAATATTAAAAACACATTTTTGAATCCTACATCCTCACTTTTTGAAGAACCAGAAAATTTATTGAAGCAAGAAGTGCGTGAGCCAGCACTCTATAATGCTATTATAACAGCGATTGCAAGTGGTGCTTCCCGAATGGCAGAAATTTCAACTAAAGTAGGAGAGGACACGAATATTTGCTCTGTTTATTTAAAAAATTTATTATTGCTTGGTATTATTCGTAAGGAAAGTCCTTATGGCGAGAAATCAACCAAAAAGTCAATTTACAGCATAGAAGATAATATGTTCCGTTTCTGGTATCGCTTTATACCAGAAAACAACTCGATTATTGTACGAGGTGCAACAGAACTTGCTTATAAGCATATTGAACCATATCTTTCTGATTATATGGGCAAGGTGTTTGAAGAAATTTGTATGCAATATCTATGGAACGAATTGCTTAATAATAAGTGCCAAGTCCAGTTTTCTTCCCTAGGTCGTTGGTGGGGCAATGACCCTAAGCAGAAGAAGCAAATAGAGATTGATATAATTGGAGAGCAGGATAAGAACACTGCTTTGTTTTGTGAGTGCAAGTGGACAAATGAAAAAGTTGACCTTAGTGTACTTGAAATATTAAAAGAGCGTTCTGAGATATTCTCTTATAAGAACTCATATTTTTATCTATTCTCAAAGTCTGGCTTCACCAAAGGCTGTATAAATAAAGCAAATGAAATTGGCAGTGTAACACTTGTGAGCTATAAGGATATACTTAATCAATACATATTGTAAAAAAGAATACAACATCTAAAATCCTTAATTTCTTTCTAATTATAAATTCATAAATAAAAAAACTGTCTTAAATAAAGGCAGTTTTTTGTATTTCAAAATATTTTATTATCTTCGCCTATAAAGGATAGTTTCTTTTATTGTGCAAAATTTTTCTGCTAATAATACTATAACAGTTTCAAAATATTTTGGTGGGATAATATTCAATGGGAACATGTGTTTTTCTATAATATCTTTTTCTATATCTGTTAAATGAAAATCCTTTTTTGCATTTTGCAAAGCAATTTTTGCATGATTAAATCCATGCAGTTTTGGGCTATGTTCTTTTATATGCCAATCATACAAAAAATAATCATGTAATAAAGCTCCCCGAAGTAGCCCTCTTATATCAACTTTAAAATGAAATAATAATACTAAAAATAAACTTAAATATGCAACATTTAGAGAATGCTCAAAACATGAAATTGATCCATGCTGTATACATTTTTTTTCAATTTGCATACCTTTTGAATTAATTATATCACTAGCGTGAAATTGTATTAAATTATTTATTTGTGATTTTTTATTTTTCATTTTTTGTTGTTTGTAATGGTATAATTATTTTTTTATTAGTATCAATAAAGAATAGAATTGTGATAATTAGAGCTAAACACTCTGATATTAAAAATGAAAACCATATTGCATTTAAGCCAAACAATTTTGATAAAATATATGCTATTGGTAACAAAAATACAAGTTGTCGAACTATAGAAATGATTAAACTATTTGTAGCTTTTCCTAAAGACTGAAAAGCACCAATTAAAATGATATTTATTCCTGCAAAAATATAATGAAGAGATATTATTCTAAGAGCAGGGACACCAATTTCAATCATATAATTTGACGCATTAAAAATGTTTAAAATTTGTTTAGGAAACATATTAAATAATATTGTTCCTATTATCATTATAATACTAGCATAAAGCATACCAAATTTCAATCCATCAATAATTCTTTTTTTATTTCTTGCACCAAAGTTGAAAGACACTATAGGAATTAATCCACTATTTAAACCAAAAACTGGCATAAATATAAAACTTTGTACTTTATAATACACTCCTAATACAGCAGTTGCAGTAGTAGAAAAATTTAATAAAATTTTATTCATTCCAAATATCATTATAGACCCAATAGATTGCATTACTATAGATGGAAGCCCAATCATATATGTGTGCATAATAATAGACCTTTGTGGTTTAAAATTTTTGAAACTAAATTGTAATGTAGTATTTTTAGTAAAATTAAAATATAATGCTATAATTGCTGCACAAAATTGGCCTATGATAGTAGCTAAGGCAGCACCAGCAGTTCCCATTTTTGGCATTCCAAATAAACCAAATATAAAAATGGGATCTAGGATAATATTTATTATAGCTCCAATAAGCTGAGTATACATACTAAATATAGATAAACCAGTTGATTGCAAAAGCCTTTCTCCTATTACTTGAATAAATAAACCAAGACTTCCAATCAAGCATATTTGACAATATGAAACTCCATAATTAATTATTTCTATATTTTCTGTTTGAAATGTAAAAAATGGTTTTACAAAAAATATCCCTATAAAAATAAATACTATTGAGCATATTATACTTAAAAAGATAGAATGGTTTGCGTAATCATTTACACTGTTCATTCTTTTCTCACCTAAATTTTTAGAGAGATTAGCACTAATACCTACCCCTGTTCCAATACCAACAGCTATCATTGTAAATTGCAAAGGGTATGATAAAGAAATTGCTGATAAAGCGTTTTCACTGAGCCTTGAAATAAAAATACTATCTACAATATTATAACAAGCTTGCATAAGCATTGATATCATAATTGGTAATGACATTTTAATTAATAAAGCGTTTATTGGTGTAGTACCTAAGATGTTTTCATTATTTTGCATAAATTCTCCTTTTTTGAATCGAATATGATTTTAACAAATTTTAAAATTTTTATCAAGTGAAAAATTAAAGAAAGAAAATATTAAAAAGTGTATAAAATGTTGAAGAAAACTGTTGACTTTTATTTTAAAAAGTGATAATATGCAAATCTGTGCTATCTTATAATTATTTTTTTATGCACAGAAGTACCATGAAAAACGAAAACAGAATAATACCAAAAACCCTGAAATTCAAATAAAAATCAAGTAGACGAAAGTCGAAAGAAGAAGTAAATTCAAGGAAAACGGAAAACGGAAAAAAAGAAATTAGTCAGTGAAAACTGAACAAGGAAAACTTAAATTAACATGAGAGTTCGATCCTGGCTCAGGATGAACGCTGGCGGCGTGCCTAATACATGCAAGTCGAACGGGAACTTTAGATTGAGACTTCGGTGGAAATCTAAAAATTCTAGTGGCGGACGGGTGAGTAACACGTGGGTAACCTGGCTTAGAGAGAGGAATACCAATGAGAAATCATTGCTAATACCTCATAAGCTTACAGCATCGCATGATGCAGTGAGAAAAGATTAATCGCTCTAAGATGGACCCGCGCTTGATTAGCCAGTTGGTGGGGTAAAAGCCTACCAAAGCAACGATCAATAGCCGATCTGAGAGGATGACCGGCCACATTGGGACTGAGATACGGCCCAAACTCCTACGGGAGGCAGCAGTAGGGAATATTGCACAATGGAGGGAACTCTGATGCAGCAACGCCGCGTGAGTGAAGAAGTATTTCGGTATGTAAAGCTCTAT
>JAUNSV010000027.1 GCA_030539055.1 Eubacteriales bacterium
ATATTTTTAAAATAAAAAATATCTTGCTCCCAAGATATTTTTTTATTATTATATAAAAATTTTTACTTGATTTATTTTTTTTAAACCATTTTTATTTTGGAAATTTTTCTAAATTTTCCTTTTGGTTTTTTATTCTTCCTCCATCGTTTCTACTACCTTAGTTACAGATGCTATTTTTGAATTTGAAGCTTGCATCAATTTTACTCCTGTAGATGCTCTACCCATTGAACGAATGGTATGTTCTGTTACTTGTGTTTTGATTATTATGCCCTCTTCATTTATTATCATTATTTCATCATTTTCATTCACAGCTATTGCTCCTACTAGTATTCCAGTTTTTTCTGATGGTTTATAGCATATCATTCCTTTACCACCTCTGTTTTTTGCACTAAACTCTTGTATGCTTGTTCTCTTACCTATACCATTTTCTGAAACAAGTAAAATATACTCTCCCTCGCTAGATGTAATCATAGCAATTACTTCATCATCATTAGCTACTTTCATACCTCTTACTCCCGTAGCTGTTCTTCCCATTGCTCTAAGCACATTTTCTTTGAAACGCACGCATTTGCCTTTTTTTGTTATTATAAAAATATCATCATTACCTTTTGTTATTTTTACTTGTACTAATTCATCATCGTCTTTTATATTCAATGCTTTTAAGCCTGTTGTTCTTGATTTTGTATATTCACTTAATTTTGATCTTTTTATTATTCCTTTTTTTGTTGCAAATATAATAAATTGCTCTTCATCATCTTTTTCACAAGAAGTACCTGATGCAATATGTTCTCCTCCTTGCAATTTTAATAAATTTACTATTGCTGTACCACGAGCTGTTCTTTGTGCTTCGGGTATTTGGTATCCCTTAATTTTGTAGCACTTTCCTAAATTAGAAATGAACATAAGCTCTGTATGATTTGTGGCTGTGAATACTTGAGTTATAAAATCATCTTGTATTGTTTTCATTCCTTTAATACCTTTACCGCCACGAGATTGTGTTCTAAACTCTGTTGATATCATTCTTTTTATGTAACCTAAGTTAGTCATTGTAACTACTATGTTGTCGTTTGGTATTAGGTCTTCTGCTACAAAATCTTCTGCAAGAGAGTCTTCATCAAGAAGTATTTCTGTACTTCTTACATCTCCTGTTTTATTTGATATTTCTAATATTTCTGTTTTTATTACATTTAAAAGTTTTTTTGGATTATCTAATATTTCTTTAAAATTTTTAATTTTTTCTTGCAAGTCATCATACTCTGCTTTCAATTTGTTTAATTCCAAATTTGTTAGTGCTTTTAATCGCATTTCTACTATAGCATTTGATTGTTTTTCACTAAATTCATATTTTTTTATTAAATTTATTTTTGCTTCTTCTGCATCTTTTGATTCTTTTATTGTTTTTATTATTTCATCTATAATATTTAATGCTTTTAATAATCCCTCTAAAATGTGTGATCTATCTTCACATTTTGATAAATCAAATTTTGTTCTTCTTGTTACTACATTTATTTGATGATTTAAAAATTCATTTAGCATTTGCAAAACATTTAATACTTTTGGTTCGCCATTTACAATGCATAACATAATAACTCCAAAGCTTGTTTGAAGCTCTGTATGCTTATACAATTGGTTTAATACAACATTTGCATTTGCATCCTTTTTTAAATCTATATGTATTCTCTCATGCTTTTTGTTGTTGCCATATACATCTACAATTGATGATATGCCATCTATTTTTTTATCTTTTACAAGGTCTGCAATTTTTTCTATGAGTGCTGACCTATACACCATATATGGCAATTCTTTTACTATTATGCGATTTCTGCCATTCTCTTTTGTTTCTATTTCACAAGTGGAACGCATAACAATTTTGCCTCTTCCTGTTTGAAGATACTCTTGTATGCCTCTCTTACCTATGATTTGAGCACCTGTGGGAAAGTCTGGTCCCTTAATTATTTGCATTATTTCTTGAATATCTGTTTCTTTTTCATTTATTTTATTTTCTATTATTTTTACAACTGCTTCTATTACTTCTGTTAAATTGTGTGGTGGAATATTTGTAGCCATTCCTACAGCTATACCTGTTGCTCCATTTACAAGTAGGTTAGGAAACCTTGCTGGTAGCACTGTTGGTTCATCGTATTCATTTGAAAAATTGGGGATAAAATCTACTGTGTTTTTATTTATACCATTTAGCATCTCACCTGCCATTTTAGACATTTTAGCCTCTGTATAACGCATAGCTGCTGGTGAATCGCCATCTTCTGAACCAAAATTTCCTTGCTTATCTATAAGTACTTCTCGCATAGACCAGGGTTGTCCCATATTTACCAAAGCACCATAAATAGAAGAGTCGCCATGGGGATGATATTTACCCATACACTCTCCGACTATGGTTGCACATTTTTTTGTTTTAGCATCGGGTGTTACTCCTAGAGTTTGAAGCGAATATAATACTCTTCTTTGAACTGGTTTTAATCCATCTCTTACATCGGGCAAAGCTCTTGATACTATTACAGACATAGAATAATCTAAAAAAGAATTTTCCATAGTCTTTTTTAGATCTACATCTTTTATTGAATCAAAAGTCATTGTATTTTGATTTATTTCATTTTCGTTTTTTTCGTCTGCCATTTTGTTTCCTTTAATTTAAGTTTTAATTCTTTTTTTTATTTTAAATATTATATTTTTATATATCTAAATTTTTTACATATTTAGCATTTTTTTCTATAAATTCTCTTCTTGGTTCTACTTGATCACCCATAAGTGTTGTAAATGTCAAATCGACTTCAGACACAGCATCATCTTCCATATTTACTCTTAAGAGAACTCTTGTTTCTGGATTCATAGTTGTTTCTGCAAGTTGCTCTGTATCCATTTCGCCTAGACCTTTAAATCTATTTACATCAACTTTGTCTATTTCTTCTCCACCAAATTCTTTTATGTATTCATCTCTTTCTTTTTCAGAATAACAATATACGAATTTTTTGCCCTTAGATACTTTAAATAGTGGTGGTTGTGCAAGATACACATGGCCCTCTTTAATTAAACTAGGCATGAATCTATAAATAAAAGTAAGCATCAAAGTAGAAATATGAGCTCCATCTACATCGGCATCTGTCATAATAATAATTTTATCGTACCTTAATTTGTTTATATCAAAATCATTTTTTATACCTGTACCAAAAGCTGTTATCATTCCTGTTATTTCTTTGTTGGCATATATTTTATCTTCCCTTGCTTTTTCTACATTAAGAACTTTTCCTCTTAATGGCATAACGGCTTGATACCTTGAATCTCTGCCATCTTTTGCAGGTCCTAGAGCTGAATCTCCCTCGACTATAAATATTTCGCATTTTTTTGGATCTCTCTCGGAGCAATCTACTAATTTACCAGGTAAGCCTCCTCCCTCTAAAGCAGATTTACGCCTTGTTAAATCTTTAGCTTTTCTTGCTGCTTCTCTTGCTCTTTGTGCTAATATTGCTTTGTCGCAAATAGTTTTTGCTATGTTTGGATTTTGCTCCAAAAAATATTTTAAACTTTCTCCAAAAATATTTTGTACAGCAAATTGTGCTTCAGATGTTCCTAATTTTTGTTTTGTTTGCCCCTCGAATTGTGGGTCTTCTATTTTTATAGATATAATAGCTACCATTCCCTCTCTTATATCTTCACCTTGCAATGACTCTTCATTCTCTTTTAATAATTTTTTTTGTTTTGCATAATCATTAATTGCTTTTGTGAGAGCATTTTTAAAACCAGTAAGATGTGTTCCTCCCTCTGGTGTGTTTATATTATTTACAAAAGTATAAATGTTTTCTGTGTATGAATCATTGTGTTGAAGTGATACTTCCACATATATATTATTTTTTTCACCCTCACAATAAAAAATTTTATCGTACGATGGTGTTTTTCCTTTATTTAAATATGTTATAAATTCTTGTATACCACCCTCGTAATGAAAAGTTTCTTCTATAATTTCTTCATTTCTTTCATCTCTTAATACTATTTTTAATGCTTTTGTTAAAAATGCTGTTTCTCTTAATCTATTTCTTAAAATTTTGTAATCATATTCTAATGTTTCAAAAATATTTTTATCTGGATAAAATCTTACTTCTGTTCCTTGGTCTTTTTCATCACACTCTCCACATATGCTTACTTCATTTTCTGGTTTTCCTATATTAAAATGTTGAAAATAAATTTTGCCATTTTTATATACTTTTACTTCTAACCACTCCGAGAGTGCGTTTACAACTGATGCACCAACACCATGAAGACCTCCAGATACTTTGTATCCTCCACCTCCAAATTTACCTCCAGCATGAAGCATAGTAAATACAACTTCTAATGCTGATATTCCAGCTTTTTTATTTTCATCAACAGGTATACCTCTACCATTATCTCTTACACAAATAATATTATTTTTTTCTATAGTAACTTTTATTTCTGTAGCAAATCCAGCTAATGCTTCATCTACAGAATTATCTACTATTTCATATACTAAGTGATGTAAACCTCTTTCACCCGTTGAACCTATATACATACCAGGTCTTAAACGAACTGCTTCTAATCCCTCTAATATTTGTATTTGGGAAGCATTGTATTCATTGGATAAATTTTTCTTTTCTTCTATTGTCATTTTTATTACCTTTCATATTTTAATATTATTTTAGTATTGCTTCATTATTTTTTATATTATATACTTTTTCTGCATTTAATTTTTTTATTAAATTATCTTCTATACCTGTTGTTGTTATAATTGTTTGTATACCTTTTAATGAATTAATTAAGTTTTTTTGTCTTTTTTCATCTAATTCAGAGAATACATCATCTAGTAATAATATAGGTGTATCTTTAATTTTATTTTTAATAAATTCTATCTCAGATATTTTTAAAGAAAGAGCTGCTGTTCTTTGCTGTCCTTGTGAACCATAAATTTTTAAATCATTTTTATTTATTTTAAAAATTATATCATCTCTGTGTGGTCCTATTGTTGTCATTAAATATTTTAAATCTTTATCTCTATTTTTTTTTATATTTTTTTCATACTCTTCTATACTAGTATTTTGTTCATAATATATTTCTAATTTTTCTTTTTTTCCAGATATTTGATAATGTTTTTCTTCAATATAATTTTTTAAATCTTCTAAAAAAATTTTTCTTATTTTAATAATTTCTTTTCCATATTTAATTAAATAATCATCCCATACATCTAAAGTATCATATAATTTTTTTTTATTATTTAATGTTATTTCTTTAAGAAGAACATTTCTTTCTTCCATTATTTTATTATAATTTATAATATTACTTATATATAGTTTATTAATTTGGCAAATTTCAAAATCTAAAAATTTTCTTCTTATTGCTGGTCCATCTTTAATAATATTTAAATCTTCTGGTGAAAAAAATATAACATTTGATATACCAAAAAATTGTGATATTTTATTAATTTTTATTTTATTAATTGCTATACCTTTATTTTTGTTTTTATGTAAATTAATATCTATTATATGATTATTTATTTCTGCTTGTATATGTGATTCTTCTTTTCCAAATTTTATTATATTTTTATCTTTTGCTAATTTGTGTGATTTTGCTGTAGATAATATATATATTGATTCTAAAATATTGGTTTTTCCTACTGCATTATCTCCATATATAATGTTTTTTTCTTTAGAAAAATTTAATTTTAATTCATCATAATTTCTAAAATTTTTTAATTTTAAATATTTTATATACATTTATTTAATTTTTTATTATGTTTGTTGGTAATATTAAATATAAATATGAATAATCATTATTTTTTTCATTATTTTCTTTATCATTTATATAGCAAGGTGTTTTGGAATTTGTAAAATACATATTTATTATTTCATCATCAATTACTTTTAATGCATCTAATATTAATTTTGAATTAAAACCTATCATTAAATCATTACCTGATTTTTGAATTTGTATATTTTCTTTTAATTCACCAACTAAAGATTGTAATGTTAAATTTAAAATATTTTGTTTTATTTCTAATATAACTGGTTTTTTCTCATTTGAAAAAATCATAAACCTGTCTAATGATTCTAATAACTCTTTTCTATTGATTTTTATTTTTGTTGTATAATCATCATTTATTATTTTATTTATATCAAAAAATTCTCCATTAATAATATTTGATACAATAATTGTATTTTTAAATTCAAATGCTATATTATTTTCACTTAAATATATTTTTATATTATTTTCTACATTACCATCTATTATTCTACTTACTTCTTGTAATGTTTTAGCTGGTACTATTTTTTTAATTTTATTATATTCTTTATCTAATACTAATTTTCTTATAGACACTCTAAAACCATCTAATGATATTATTTTTAAAATATTTTTTTCTATTTCTATACATTCTCCTGTTAGTGTTTTATTAAGTTCATTTGTTGCTACAGAAAAAATAGTTTGATTTACAATATTTTTAAATGTAAATTCATTTATATCTATATTTATTTCTTTATCAAATTTTGGTAAAGGTGGAAAATTCTCTTCTTCCTTTCCCATTATTTTATATTCTATCTTTCCAGAACTAATGATACATTTTTTATTTTCATTTACATTAATAATAATATCTTCATCTTCTGGCATTTTTTTTATAATATCTAAAAGCATTTTAGATTCTATTGCTACACTACCTTTTTCTTCTATTTTACCTTCAACTTGTTTTTTAATAAATAATTCATTATCACTTGATGAAAGAAATATATTATTATTTTTAGCATCTATTAAAATACATTCTAAAATAGGTAGAGTTGTTCTTTGAGAAGATGCTCTTTGAACTTTAATTATTGAATCAAGAAATGATTTTTTTTCAAATATTAATTTCATATATTCTCCTTTTTTTTATATTTTTATTTTTTAATTATAGTAATAAGGGTGTGTTAAATTGTGGAATTTGTAAATTAATTAATTTTTTTCTTTATATTTTCTACAATATTTTTTAATTCTTTATCAACTTTTAATTGTTCATTAATTGTTCTTATTGAATGAATAATTGTGGAATGATCTCTTCCACCAAAAAAATTTCCTATGGATACTAAAGTTTCTTCTGTTTTTTCATTTATTAAATATATTGCTATTTGGCGTGGTCTTGAGTAATTACGACCTTTTTTTTCAGATATTATATCTTTAAATAATAAATGAAAGTGATCTGCTACTATTTGTGTGATTTTTTGCATTTTATTTGAATTTAAATCTTCTTCTTTTATTGTTTTATCTAATAATTCCATTGCTTGATTAAGAGTTATAGATATTTTTTCTAGTCTTTCTTTAGCTATAATAAGACCTAAAGCACCCTCAAGCTCTCTTATATTTGTGGTTATTTTTTGAGCTATATATTTTATTATTTCATTATCTAGAGAAACACCTAAATTATCTTCTTTTTTTCTTAAAATAGCTAGTCTTGTTTCATAATCTGGTGGTTCAATATCTACTGGAACTCCCCAAGCAAGGCGTGTAATAATTCTTTCTTCCACATCTTCCAATTCTCTAGGTGGTTTGTCGGAAGTAATAACTATTTGTTTATTATTTTCATATAGAGTGTTGAAAATGTTGAAAAATTCTTCTTGAAGTGCCCTTTTATGCGACAAAAATTGTATATCATCAACTAACAAAATATCCACATCTCTGTATTTTATTTTAAATTCTTCTGGACCTTTATTAAAAGAAATTAAATTTACAAAATCATTCATTAAATTTTCGCAAGTAACATATCTAACATTTGCATTTTCATTCTCTTTTATAATATAAAGAGCAATTGCATGAAGCAAATGTGTTTTACCTAAACCTGATTGTCCAAAAATATATAATGGATTGTGAAGCAAACCTGGATTTTCAGCAACAGCTAAAGATGTAGCATGTGCTAAAGAATTAGATGAACCAATGACAAAATTATCAAAAGTGTAAGTAGGACTAATACCAGCATTTTGATAACGACTTTTTTGATCTCTTGTAATTTTTGTTTTTTCTTTTATATCATCTGGCGTAGAAAAAACTATATCTATATGAATATTTGTTTCTTCTTCAATAGTAATAAGAAGAGGCTTTTCATATTTTTTTTTCAAATATGGAATATAACCTTCTTCAGGAACATTAATATATAATGTATCTTTTTCATACTTTAAAATTGTGAGAGGTTTTATCCAAGTTTCAAAAGAAATGTTAGAAATATCAAACTCATTTTGCATTTTTTCTATTATTTTTTGCCAATTTTCTTTTATAATGTCTAAGTTCTTTTTCATAGTATATATTATAATATAATAAATATTATTTTGCAAGTAAAATGTGGAAAAAATATTTAATTCCACATTTTTTCAACATTGACAATAAAAGAAGTTTATATTATAATACTTGTTTACTTTTATAAGGAGGTTAATATGAATCAAACTTTACATCCAAAAACTAAACAACGCGCTAAAGTGCATGGTTTTAGACAAAGAATGAAAACAACAAATGGTAAAAAAGTATTAGCAGCAAGAAGAGCTAAGGGAAGAGCAAAAATAGCTGTTTGATTTGAGATGGTAAATGAAAACTATCAAAAAAAATGAAGATTTTCGTTTAGTATACAAAATTGGAAAATCTGTAGCAAATGAATATTTGGTTATGTATACGATTAATAATGATATGGAAAGTAACCGTTATGGGATTTCTGTATCTAAAAAAGTAGGAAACTCTTGCATAAGACATAAAGTAAAAAGAAGAATAAAAGAAATTTGTAGATTGAATGATAATTTATTTTTGAAAAGTTTTGATATAGTAATTATAGCAAGAGAAAAAGCAAAAAATGCCACTTACAAAGAATTAGAAAAAAGTTTTTTTGAACTTATTGAAAGAAAAAAAATTGGAATGGGACTAAGTTAAAAAAGTGGTAAAAAATTTTTTAATAAAATTGATTAAGTTGTACAAAAAATATTTGTCGCCCTATTTATCACTTTATTCAAAATGCAGATACACTCCCACTTGTTCGGAGTATGCTATAGAAGCTTTAGAAAAATATGGTGCCATTAAAGGCACATGGATTTCTATTTTGAGAATACTTAGATGTAACCCTTTTTTTGAAGGGGGATTTGATCCTGTTCCTTAAAGAATAGGATTTTTTATTATAAGGAGGATTAAAATGTTTTTAACCCAAGAGGGAGGTCTACTTGGACCTTTATCATTCATTTTTGGAAAAGTAATGAATTTAATTTTTATTGGTTTAGATAAAATTGGAATAGGAAATGTGGGAATAGCTATTATATTATTCACTATTTTTACAAGAATTTTACTTTATCCATTTACACAAAAACAACAAAAGCAATCTAGAATGATGAGTTATATTCAACCAGAAGTTTCAGCTATTCAAGAAAAATATAAAGACAGAAAAGACCAAGAATCTATAATGGCTATGCAAAGGGAAACCAAAGCAGTATATGAAAAATATGGTACATCAATGACTGGATCTTGCTTACAACTTTTGATTCAAATGCCTATAATATTTGCTTTGTATAGAGTAATAATGAGAATACCAGCGTATGTTGATGGTATAAAAAATCATTATATTAATATAATAAATGCATTTGGTGGAACAAATAGAGAAGGCATTACTAAAGTAGCATATAAAATAACAGAAATTGCAAATGGCAACAAAGCATTAACAGGCTTTATTAGTAGATCAAATGATCTTGGTCTTACAAAAGCTGATGGTATTATGAATTCTAGTTTGTCTTTTGAACAAATAAGAAATTATATTATAGACTTTTTGTACAATTTGAACCCTACTCAAATGAATGATATAGCTCAAAATTTTAATGGAGCTATACAAAATGCAGATTATGAAACAAGTGTAACATATTTAAACAATGCAAATTTATTTTTGGGAATGAATTTATCTACATCTCCTTGGGATGGGTGGCGCACAACAATTGCTTATGTAGCTATTCCAATACTTGCTGGTGCATCTCAATATTTTTCTGCAAAACTAATGATGGCAAAAAAGAAAGCAACTAATCCTCTTCAAGAAGAAGATCAAATGCAACAAACAATGAAGAGTATGAATATAATGATGCCTCTTATGTCATTAGTATTTTGTTTTACATTTGCAACTGGTATTGGTATTTATTGGATTACAACCTCTGTGCTTATGGTTGCACAACAAATATTTATTAATAACAAACTAGACTCTACTCCTATAGAAGAAATGATAAAAGAGAATATTAGAAAAGCAAATAAGAAAAGAGCAAAAAAAGGTATGGCACCTTTAGATGAAAATGTAACAGCAAAAAAGATTATTATTAAAGAGAAAAAAGAAGAAGAACAAATAAAACAAAGAGAAGAAAAAATTAAATTACAAGAAGAGAAAACGAAAAAATCTGAAAATTATTATTTTGATAACAATGAAAATTCTATATTTGCAAAAATGAATATGGTTAAGAAGTACAATGAAAAGAATAATAAAGAGTAATTATTTGAGCTAAACACAATAATTGAAAGGAGAAAAAACGATGAGTATAATAGAAAAAGGTTCAACTATAGATGAAGCACTTACTAAAGCTATGATAGAGCTTGGTGTATCAAGTGATAATATTGAATATGAAATTATATCAGAGGGAAGTAATGGTTTCTTGGGTATTGGTGCTAAACCTTTTGAGATTGAAGTTTGGAAGAAAGGCGAAAAACCAACTAACAAAGAAAAATTAAAAGACAATACAAAACAAGAAGAAATAAAAGTAAAAATTAAAGAAACAAAAGAAGAAGTAAAAAAAGAAGGATTAAACGAAAAAGAAAAAGGAGTATTCGAATTTAATTCTTACAAACATAAACAAGAAGAAATTAAAGAAATGACTAGAGATCCACAAGAAGTAATTGAGAATACAAAAAAGTTTTTGGAACCTATATTTAAAGGTATTGGAATATGCCCAGAGATTGAAGCAGATATTAATAAAAAAGAAAACACTATTGTTTTAAATTTCAAAGGCGATAATATGGGCATTATTATAGGTAAGCATGGAGTTACAATTGATGCTCTCCAACACCTAGTAAATTTAAATGCTAATAAGGGCGAAAAAGATAAAGTCCGTATTAGAATAGATAGTGAGAATTATAGAAAGAAAAGACAAGATACCTTGGAGCGTTTAGCAAGATCTGTAGCTCAAAGTGTAAAAAAGACAAAAAGAAAAGTTGCTCTCGAACCAATGAGTGCTTATGAGAGAAGAATAATTCATTCTACTCTTCAAAGCGAAAGAAATATAGAAACATACTCAGAGGGCGAAGATAGATATAGACATGTGGTTGTGAAGTATAGAAGATAAAACAACAGACAAAGGAAACCATGAACTTAATTTAAAACATCAGAAAAACAGAAAAACAGCAAACAATTAAACAACAAAAGATTAAAAAATATACTGAAAAATACAATAATAATTTCATTTGTAAAAATTGAATTATAATAATAGTAACAATAAAAAAAATCGCTCTTAGAAAAAGAGCGATTTTTATTTACCCATACAAAATTTTGAAAAAATTTCATTTATTAAATCTTCGTTTACTTCTTCTCCAAGAACTTCAGATAAATAAAGGTAAGCATCTTGTAAATCTATAGTTAAAAAATCTAATGGCATATTATCGTTTTGTGATTTTAAAACAAGGTCCAAAGAATTAATTGATTTATCTATAAGATTTTTATGTCTTTCATTTGTAATAAATAATTCATTATTGTAATCTATATTTTTATTTAAAAACAAATCGTATATTGTATTTAATAAATTTTCTATTCCTTTATTTTCTTCGCAAGAAATATTTATTATACTCAATAAATTTTGTTTTGATTTTATGTCATCTAAATTTAAAACATTAAAATTTGTAAATAAATTTTCTTTTGTAATTATTTGATTCAAATCTGTTTTATTTAATATTATGATAGCTTTCTTTTTATTTTGTATAATAAAATTCATTATTTGATTATCATTTGCATCTAATTCTTTTGATGAATCAATAACATATAATATTAGATCAGCGTTTGTTGCTTCGTTTAATGCTTTTTCAATACCTATTTTTTCTACTTCATCAATATTTTTATTTCTAATTCCAGCTGTATCTATTATATTCAAAGTAAGACCAAAAATATTAATTGATTCTTCTAGAGTATCCCTCGTTGTTCCCTCAATATTTGTAACTATTGCTCTTTCTTTTTTTGTCATCAAATTTAATAAGGAAGATTTACCTGCATTTGGTTTTCCAAGTATTACTGTTTTTATACCCTCTTTTATTAATTTACCATTTTGATAAGATAAAGATAATTTTAATAAATCATTTATTATATGATTAATTTTTTCTGGTAAATTTTTTTCTAAAGTATTTATTTCTATATGCTCTGGGTCATCTAAGTAGCTTTCTATATGTGCATTTATTTCTAAAATTTGTTTACGAAGTACATCTATTTGATTTGATAATGCGCCATTTAATTGCTTGAATGATGATTGTAAAGCATAATCATTTTTTGACATTATAATATCGGCTACACTCTCTGCTTTTGCTAAATCTATTCGACCATTTAAAAAAGCTCTTTTGGTAAATTCACCAGGAGTAGCAAGTCTTGCACCAGATTTTATTACTTCATTTAAAATTTTTTTTAAAATTAGTAAGCCACCATGCGATTGTATTTCTATAACATCTTCTTTTGTAAATGAATGTGGTGCATTGAAAGATAAAACAATTACTTCATCTATTGGAATTAATGAGTCATTATTGTTTGTGCAATAAATATATCCATAGTAAAATTGATTAGATTTTGTTAGGTCGATATTTTTTTGATTTTTAGTTTTAAATATTTTTGATATTATTTCTTTTGATTTACTACCACTTATTCTTATAATACCAATTCCTGCACTTGTAAGACCTGTTGATATTGATGTAATAGTGTCGGACATTTCGTTTAAGTTTTGATTCATATTTTTTCCTTTTTTTATAGGTGTAAAATTTTGATGATTTTGCTTAGATATAAAAATATCGCCAAAGCATATGCCCTAAGCGATATTTTTATAAAGGTGAAAATTTAAAAAAACTAAAAGAGTTAATATATTTATTTTATGACATTATGCTTGTTTAGATTCTGATAAAGCTTTATTGTATGCCTCCAAAATCATATTTTGCAAAAGTTCTCTTGTAGCTTGATTTATAGGATGAGCGATATCTTTAAATTCACCATCTTTTCTTTTTGTTGATGGGAAAGCGATGAATAAACCTTTTTCTCCCTCAATAATTTTAATGTCATGAATTGCTAATGCATCATCAATTGTAATATTAGCTACAGCTTTCATCTTGCCTTCTTTTTCCATAAGTCGAATTCGTACATCTGTGATTTGCATATTTTACCTCCGTATTAAGTAGTACTCTCTTATTGTACCACATTTTTTTAAAAAATCAAGTAAAATTTCCTTGAAAATTATTAAGATTAGGCGTATGATATTAATAAATTATTAATAATTATAACGAGGGTTTTTAATGGCTTATGTTGAAGAAAATTATGATGCAATTGTTGTAGGAAGTGGACACGCTGGGTGCGAGGCTTGTTTGTCCCTTGCTCGCCTTGGCTTAAAAACTATTGTTTTTACTGTTTCTGTAGATAATATTGCTATGATGCCATGTAATCCCAATATTGGAGGTTCTTCTAAGGGTCATATTGTGCGTGAAATTGATGCACTTGGTGGCGAAATGGGTAAAAATATAGATAAAACTTTTATTCAATCTAAAATGCTTAATATGTCGAAAGGACCTGCAGTACATTCGCTTAGAGCTCAAGCTGACAAAAAAAAGTATTCTGAAACAATGAGAAAAACTCTTGAAAATACAGATAATTTGATTATAAGACAAGCAGAAGTTTCTGAAATAATATGCGAAAATATCAATAATATTAAAACAGTAAAGGGCATAAAAACTACATCTGGTGCAAAATATTATGCAAAAGTTGTAGTACTTGCTACTGGTGTTTATTTGAATGCAAGATGCATTTATGGAGAAGTTGAAGAATTTACTGGGCCAAATGGATTAAAAAGTGCTACGCATTTAACTAATTCTTTAATAGAAAATGGCATAAAAGTAATTAGATTTAAGACTGGTACGCCAGCTAGGGTAGATAAAAGATTTTTAGATTTTTCTAAAATGGAAAAGCAAAAAGGAGATGTTCCTATAGTACCCTTTTCTTTTTCTACTGACCCAAATACTATTCAAATAGATCAAGATCCTTGTTATTTAGTTTATACAAATGAAAATACGCATAATATTATAAGAAATAATATTTCTAGGTCTCCCCTTTTTTCTGGAAATATAAAAGGTGTTGGACCAAGATATTGCCCATCTATAGAGGATAAGGTAATGAAATTTCCTGATAAGGACAGGCATCAAATTTTTGTTGAGCCCGAGGGGAGATACACAAATGAAGTATATTTGTCTGGAATGTCTTCTTCTCTTCCAGAAGATGTACAATATGCAATGTATAAAACGATGAATGGATTTGAAAATGTAAAAATTGTAAGAAATGCTTATGCTATAGAGTATGATTTGATTGAATCATTGCAATTAAAAGCTTCATTGGAGTTTAAGAAAGTAAGTGGATTATTTGCTTGTGGGCAAATAAATGGTTCTTCTGGTTATGAGGAGGCTGCTTGCCAAGGTCTTATTGCTGGTATAAATGCTGCAAGAAAGTTTAAAAACTTGGAGCCTGTAGTAATTGATAGATCAGAGGGCTACATTGGCGTTTTGATTGATGATTTGGTAACAAAAGAGCAAGTAGAGCCCTATAGAATGATGACATCTCGTGCTGAATATAGGCTTTTATTGAGACAAGATAATGCAGATTTGAGATTAAGAGATCTAGGATACGAAATAGGTCTTGTAGATAAAGAAACATATGATAAATTTTGTGTAAAAAGAGAAAATATA
>JAUNSV010000028.1 GCA_030539055.1 Eubacteriales bacterium
CGGTGGTGGCGGCGGCGGCGGTGGTGGCACTGGTGGCGGAGCTTCAAACATCAATGTAGGACCACTTGGAAGCAATGTATCTGGTACTAATGTCGCACAGCCAATAGTTAATGATAATTCAGGAATATATGCATATTATAAAGTAACAGGAAACTTATCAAATGATGCTATAGGAAGTGGAGCTTTAGGGCAAAGTGCTGATGGAGTTGGAATAATGGGCTCTGGAGCAGGTGAAAGTGTATCTGGATATTGGATATTTAACCCTACTCTCAAAGTATGGAATCACATTATAGGATCAGGAGAAGTAACAAATGGTAATACTACACTAGGTGGTCTTGCTATGAATGGTTGGTATCAAATACAATCAAATAATGAAGCAAATTGGTATTACTTCAATAGTCAAGGAGCAATGGTTACAGGCCTCCAATTAGTAGGACAAAGTATTTACTATTTATCTGATGCTGCAGATGGAACACAAGGACAATTACAAACAGGTTGGAAAACAATAGCTGGTGCAGAATACTTCTTTGCACAAGGTTCAGGAGTATTAGTAGTATATGCAATAACACCAGATGGATTTGTAGTTGACCAAACAGGTAAGAAAGTAGGCTTAGCTTCAGACCCTAACATAATAGCAATGTATCCTGGATTACAAGTTGCAGGCTCAAATATAAATAATGAATTAAATAATCATACTAAACAAGAGAATGTAGTAAGTGCAAACAAGGGAATACTAGTAGAGTAAGCATAGTACTATTTTGAAATATCAAAAATATAACAAAAAAATGGCCACACAAGAGGGAATAGGTGCTTGTGTGGCTGTTTTTGGTTTTTGGGGTTGGATTGTGTGAATGCTCAAGTAAAATGATAGTTGACAATTGTATTTGCTTTCTTTATAATTAATTAAATGCATATTGAAGAAAAAAAAATATTAATAACTGGTTCTAGTGGATTTATTGGTACAAATTTAACAAATGAGTTGAAAAATAGAAAATTTAAGACCATTTTTCTTGCTAATTCAAGTACAAACAAAGACTTACTTACGCAATATGTATTAAATTGTGATTTTATTTTCTTTTTACATGGTTGTATGAGAACTAAAAATGATGATGATTTTTTTAATATAAATTACAAATATATTAAAGATATATTGGATATTATTGTTTTAAATAATAAAAAAATACCCATTATGTATGCTTCATCCAAGCAAGTTTTGTTAGATACATATTATGCAAAATCAAAATTGAATGCTGAAAATGCAATTATTGAATATGGAATAGAAAATAAATCTCCAGTATATATTTATAGGTTTACTAATATTTTTGGAAAATTTGCACGCCCTAATGTTCATTCAGTTGTCGCAACATTTTGTTTTAATATTCAAAATAATATTGATATCAAAATAAATGATCCAAATGCTGTTGTAACATTTTTATATATAGATGATGTAATAGTTGAATTGGTGAATTTATTATATGGGGGGGGGTGGAGGAATCAAATAGTAAAAAGCCACAAATAATTTATCCTGATAGATTTAAAACATATAGTATTCAAATAGGGGAGTTGGCAGAACTATTATATGATTTTAAAAATAAAAAAATTTTAAAGGAAGACTTGGACACGAGTCATTGGAATATAAACTTTATTGTACTTTTGAATCATATAAAAAATAAGATTTGGATTTGTTTGAAAGTTGCCATTTTTATACCATCACAATTGAGTCAAAGAGTAAAAAAACAATTCACAAAATGTGGAATTATTAATAAGGCAGGTAAATATTGGATACAACAAAATATATGATAATTGTTAAAGGAGAATTTAAAACAAAAGAGGTTAATACTTGTAGTTATAATCCTAAAACAAAAAAATGGTATGTAATATACAATGATACTAATAAAACTTATTCATATAGTTTTTTGAATGTAGAAAAGTTAAAATGTCCAAAGACTTTAGATTACAATATGCATAAAATCGAAACAAAAAAAGGAGAATTATTATCAAATATCGTATCCATATATGAATTCATGGGGAAAAACGAAAAATACTTGCATATTTGCTTTAAAAATGATGTTGAAAAAGATTATAAAAAGGATGATTTAATAATTATTGAATCATGTTTAAACAATAAACACTCATCAAATATATATGAATATATAAAACAATTGTCGAAATTAAGTGAAATAAAGAATGTAGACGGAGAAAATATTTTATCAAAAAGAATTGATAAATTAGCATCATTTATTGGAGAAGATGTTGTTTTATCAAATTATCTTAATCCAAAATATAATAAAATTAAAAAAAGTAATGAAGAATGTATACCAATTTTTCCTTTTGGATGTAATAACAATCAATATAAAGCAGTAAAAAATGCTATTGAAAACAATATTAGTGTTATTCAAGGACCGCCTGGTACTGGTAAGACTCAAACAATATTAAATATTATTGCAAATATTTTAATAAAAGATAAAAATGTATTAGTAGTAGCAAACAATAATTCTGCTATAATAAATATTTTTGATAAATTATCATCTTCAAAATATGGTCTAGATTTTATGATAGCAAGACTTGGAAAGTCTGAGAATAAAAAAAGTTTCATAAATGAAAAAAATATTTATCCAGATTTTTCTACTTGGTTAATAAAAGACAATGGAAAAATATTACAAAATGAAGTATTAAAAAAATCACAGCAATTGAAATCTGTTTTTGATAATCAAGAGATGCTATCAAGACTAAGGCAAGAACTATCGGAGATTATTACAGAAAAAGAATATTTTAATCAATATCTTAAAACGAATTCTTTTGATACCCAAAAATTCAAATTAAATAATAGTATTACTTCAAATGTGTGGATGGACTTATGGCAAGGAATAGAACACATTATAGAAGAGAAAAAGAAAATGGGTATATTATTTAAACTTAAAATATTTTTAAAATGCAAAATAACAGACTCTAATTTCTATAAACAACAATATTCAAATATACTTATATCATTTCAAAATATGTATTATTATGCAAAACAAAATGAAATATTGATACAAATAAAAAAAATCGAAAAATATTTGAAAGAAAATAATAATAATTTACTAGATTGTTTAACTAACGATTCTTTAATTTTATTAAAAAATAAAATAGCTAATCATTATAAAGAGAGTAAAGTATTAAATCAAGTTGATAAAGAAAAATTGATGCAAAACTATATCAAATTTCTTGATAAATTTCCTATTGTTTTAAGCACAACTTTTTCATCAAAAAGCAGTTTAGGCTTAGAAGCAATTTACGACTATATTATTATGGATGAAGCTTCACAAGTAGACATAGTAACAGGTGCATTGGCATTATCTTGTGCTAGAAATGCAATAATAGTAGGAGATACAAAACAATTACCAAATGTTATTACAGAAAAAAATAATATTTCTTCAAAAGAGATTTTAAAAAACTATGATGTTGATGATGGATATAAGTATACAAATTCATTTTTGCAATCCATTTTAGAAATTATACCAGAAGTGCCACAAGTTTTACTATGTGAACATTATAGATGCCACCCTAAAATAATAAATTTTTGTAATCAAAAATTTTATAGGGGAGAATTGGTTATTATGACTAAAGATAATGGAGAGAAGAATGTTATATCTGCAGTAAGAACTGTAGAGGGTAATCATGAACGAGATCGCTATAACCAAAGGGAAATTGATGTAATAACAAAAGAGATTTTGCCAACACTAGACCAAAATGAGATAGGAATTATTACTCCATATAAGAATCAAGTAAAAGCAATATTAAATGAGTTTACAAATATAGAAGTAGGTACAGTACATTCGTTTCAAGGAAGAGAAAAAGATAATATTATTATATCATTTGTGGATGATTCAATATCTGATTTTGTTGATGACCCAAATCTGATAAATGTAGCAGTATCAAGAGCAAAAAAGAAATTAGTAATTGTAGTAAATGGCAACAAGAAAAGCAAAGATAGTAATATCAATGATTTAATTGAATATATTCAATATAACAATTTCGAAGTACTTGAAAGCAAAATTTATTCAATTTTTGATTATTTATATAAACAATATACAAATAAACGAAATATATATTTACAAAAGAAGAAAAAAATATCACAATTCGATTCAGAAAATATAATGTATTCATTAATTAAAGAAATAATTAATGACGATAAATTTTCTTCATTAGATGTTATATCTCATTTTCCACTTAATATGTTAATTAAAGATAACACATTATTAAATGACACTCAAAAGCAATATGTGTTTAATCCACTTACGCATTTAGATTTTTTAATATATAATACATTTTCCAAAAAACCAATACTAGCGATTGAAGTTGATGGATATAAATATCATAAAGAGGGTAGTGCACAATTTGAACGAGATGAAATGAAAAATGAAATATTAAAATTATACGAAATCCCAATGTTAAGATTCAAAACAAATGGTAGTGGAGAGAAAGAAAAAATTATTTATACATTAGAAAATATTTATTGAAATATGGTGAATGTTCAAGGGTGAATTTACATAATGCAGGCACAAATAAATAAGAGAACTTAAAAGACTAGGTACAGTCTTTATAAGGAAGATTATAGAAATATAATCTTCCTTTTTTTTAAAAATAAATAAAGAATTACAAGTACAATGACAACTGAATATAATGGACGAAATTTTATATTTTGTATAATTTTCATAATATAAAAATTAATTTAAATTATATAAAAGAAAACTAGGTCAAGACCTACGGACGAGAGGGGAGCAAAGGAAAGTTCGCGGTTTAAGAAAACATTAAGAGACGCTCAACAAGTGGTGTAAAAACTACATTTACTTTTGCTAGTAATCCTAACTCACAATATGGCGACGCTACTCACTTTACGCCTGTATGGTTTCCAGACGGTGTATATAAAGTGTATGTGATAGTGGATGGTATGTTTATCCCAGGTGAAGAAGCAGAAGCTGGAATAGAGATTTTCTAGACAGGTGAAGTTACTAAGGAGCATTAAGAAGTGTTGCATTATCATTTTTAGTAGTTATATTTTTAAAGCAAGGCTTTATGACATATGTAATGTGGCGAGATGGTTCGCCAGAAGAAAACCCTATAGAAATATTTTTTAGAATGGCATTATGTTTAGCTATGATTTTATGCTTTCATGAAATTTTCTCAATAATAAGTTCTGTAATAACAAACATATACTCTTCGGTTGCTGTAAGTGGTAGTTCTGGAATGGGGAGTGGGTGGTTTGATATTGGACTTGATACTTATAATTCAATGACAGATTCTTTAGATATAGAAATTGAAAACTCTGATTTTGCTGGATTTGATGTATTAATTAAAAATATTAAAAATAGCTTAATAGAATTAGCCATAAGCATAGTACAAATTTTATTATTAGTAATGTATATGAAATATGCACTTTCTGCCTTAGTACATATTATACAAAATGGAATAGAATTATTTATAATAAAATGTGGCTTTCCTCTTGCGTGTTTAGGGTTAACAAAACCAAATGGTGGTTCGTTTTATAATTATGTAACTATGCTTGTAAAAGATATGGCAGTTGTAATATTAAATGGTATCTTTTTATCACTTAGTTTTTCTGTAATGGCTGAGTTATCAACAGGAGATTTAGGCTCGTTTATTTTTTCTTTTTTAACTGCTTTAGCTTTATGCAAAATGGCTTCTGGGTCAAATGCAATGCTAAGTGCATTTTTAGGTAGTTCTGGTTCTTCAATGGCGAGTAGTGGTTTTGGAAACTCAAAAACAGTTAGTAACATAAAAGATAATGTACGCACTAGTGTTGGAAGTATGTTACCTGGGACACTCGGAAAAACACTTGGGTTATAAGATAAATAAGGAGAATAAAATATGACAATAGAATCAATACAAGTAGGATTATTAGTATTATGCAATGCTGGTGTTTTAATGCGAATAGTATTATGTATAATAACAATAATAACCTCTGGGCAAGATGACGCAGGTAATGTAGTGCAAATGAAAAAACGAATACGAAATATGATTATATTTTTAATAATAGCAAATAGCTTAGTAGGATTTAAAGAGCTAATAATGAGATATTTTATGGGATAAAAAACTACTTGAAATTTTAAATAATAAAATATATAATTTTGTAATAATAAAAAAACAAAAAGGAGAATAAAACAATGAGAAAACACACAGGTGTATCAAGAGCAACAATAGAAATAAAAGATGAGAGTAAAAGAAAAGAAATAATAGATATAGTAGAAAGTAAGTATTTAAAAGATTATTTCAATAATGACCCAAAAAAAATTGGAGAGGGCATATATGAGGGCAATGCTGGCATAATTGAAATAAGTGGTGCTGGAGTGTTGCGAAAACTTTATGAAAATGATTTATTACAATATCTAGATAAGTATGAAATAACAAAATATATTGATGATGGAACAACTGAAGAAATAGACTCTTTACACGAATTTATTGAAGATTGTATATAATATATAGGAGAACAAAACTCAAAAATCAAAGAAAAAGTAAGCAAACAAGCTTACTTTTTTAATGCTAAAAATAAGAAAGATGAAGACTTAGAAAGGTAAAAGGAGAGTAAATAAATGGAAGATAAAAACACACAAGAACAAAAGCTATATATACCTTTAAATGTAACAAACAGAATAGATTATTTTCCTGGCTTTGGTAAAAAAGAACTAATGCAAGCTGTAATAGGCTTAATAGTAGAAATACCAGCTGGGATATTAATTTATATTATCATGCACCAGACACTGCCTATGCTAATTACATTTTTTGCTGGAGCGTTCTTTCGTGTCACAATGACTACAAAAAACCAAAACAATATATCCGTAGTGGATTTAATTTCTTTCTCTATCAATTACTATAAAGAGCAAAGAATATATCCATATAGACCAAAAGATGAATATTAATTTTTTTATACATGCAATCGTGCTATTAATAGCGAGTATAGAAGACATTAAAACAAGAAATATAAGGAACATATATTGCATAATAATACTATTGTTAAATTTATTTACAGAGAAAGTATTATATAAAATAATAATAGGAGTAATAGTATTTATTATTTTAGCTTTGCAAAAAGAAAATGTAATGGGTGGTGGAGATATAAAAGTAATATCATGCTTAGCATTATATGGCACAGGCGAGAAAATGGAAATATTAAACAATTATATTTATATGATAGTTTTATCATTAATAATTGCTAGTATTTATATAAAGACACAAAGAACAAACAAAGTGCCATATATGCCCTGCATACTAACAAGCTTTATAATAATATATGGCTTGTTAAAAACAATTTAGGAAAGGAGCAAAAAACAAAGTGAAGATACCAGATTTTAAACTTAATTTTGATACAGAAGAAATAAAATTTAAGATAGAAGAACTTAAAAAGAATAGAATAACACTAGGTGCTTTATCAATCATAATAGCGTTAATTATATGTTTTGTAATAACACCTATTTTTACTTCAGCCTTAAGAAACAGAGTTAATATTGTAAAAGCTAGTAAGGACATACAAAAAGGTCAAATGATAACAGAGGATATGGTAGAGGTGATAAATGTAGGTGGTTATAACTTGCCTAAAAACATAATAGAGAAGAAAGAAGACATAATAAACAGCTATGCAGAGATAGACATTAAGAAAGACACTTATTGTTTAAAAACTATGTTTAATAAAAATGGAGTACTAAAAAATGAAACATTAAATGATTTGAACGGATTTAATAGAGCGATATCATTTACTGTGCTAGATTTAGCAAGGGGACTAAGTGCAAAAATAGAAAAGGGCGATATAATATCAATCATAAGCAAAGACACAGACAATAATTCTATCATACACGAAGAGCTTCAATACTTATTAGTGCTTAATACAACAACAGAGTATGGCACAGAGTACGATGCACAAGACATAAGTAAGACAGAAGAAACAAAAATCCTAGCTAAAACATACACAGTACTTTGTTCACAAGAACAAGCACTTATAATATCTACTTTGGAAAGAGAAAATAACACGCATGTAATACTTGTATATCGTGGTGATGAAGCAAAAAGAAAAATATTTTTAGACTTGCAAGATGAGATACTTGAAGAGAAGTACAAGGACAAGAGAGCTACTATTTCAGAAGTGCAAAAAGAGAAGCTAAGAAAGAAACTAGAGGGGAAAGAAGAAAATAACGAGATATTTAACTTGTTAAATAGTATGACTCTATTCCCTAATAAACTTGATTATGATTATGATATATCAAATGATTATTTTAATATATTAAGAGAGCAAACAATAATTGCAACAAGGAATAATGTAAGGACTAAAGAGAAAGCAACAAAGAGCGAAGTGGAAACACCAAGTAATGCAACAGAGAGCGAAATAAAAGAAATGCAAATAACAGAAGAAACATACAACGGGATAATGCGAATAATACAAGAATCAAAAGAAGCAGAAGAGAAAAAGTCAAAAGTAATTACTATGCCAGGACCAGGAGAGAAAAAATGAGTGAATATAACAAAGTAATAGCACTAATAGGCGAGAATGGGTCAGGTAAAACAACTCTTGCGATAGAGATCGCAAAGCAATTAGAAAGGCTAGACAAGTCAATTATAATAATAAATACAGATGAGATGGATACTTTTTTGCAGTTTTATAATATTTATTAACTAAAGCAGTAATTAGTCATATATTATGTATATTATTACATACTAATGCTAAAAAGCAATAAAGTTATGATAAAGAAAGATATACATCTATAAGATTATAATTAAAAGTTTGCAACACAAAGCATACTAATTAAGTAATATAATTAAAGTAAGTAAAATAGATTCGCATCTCATATTTTACAACTTGATGTTATAACTCAAAGATATAACTTAAAGTTATATCTTGCATAACACAATAATAAAAAAAGAGATAAAAGTTGTTGTTTTTTATTGACAAACTTCTTTAAATATTGTAGAATTCAAAAATCAAAAATGAAAGGAAATAAAACTTTGAAAAAGAATTTGCTAAAAATTAAGAATATTATACTAATTGAAAAAAACTCAATTAGCTATATTTTAATTGCAATTCTTTTTAGCATTATTAAAGCTTTTATTCCTGTACATGTTGATTACTGTTTAGTGTGATAGCACTAATTTTTAACAATAAACAAAGGACTAGGAGCTTAGACTCTTAGTCCTTTTTTATTTATAAACAATAAAAAATTATAATCAGGAGGAGTTTTTTATGAACAGCTTAGTATTATTGTTGATAGCAAGTGTAGTTTTATTAGGAGGGTATTTTTTATATGGTGGATGGTTGTGCAAAAAATGGGGCATTAATCCTAAAGCCAAGACACCTGCATTTACAAAGGAAGATGGACAAGACTATGTACCATCATCAAAGTTTACAGTATTCTCTCATCAATTTTCATCTATAGCAGGTGCAGGTCCTGTAACAGGTCCTATACTCGCAAGTGCTTTTGGATGGGTTCCAGTTTTTTTATGGTTACTTGTAGGAGGTTTGTTTTTTGGAGCAGTTCAAGATTTCACTTCACTTTATGCATCTGTCAAGAATGAAGGTAAGTCTATGGGTATGCTTATAGAAAAATATATTGGTAGAACGGGAAGAAAGTTGTTTATGCTATTTTGTTGGTTGTTTACTCTTCTGGTTATAGCAGCATTTACGGATATGGTAGCTGGTACATTTATGGCTTATGATGTGACTACTAATGCACAATTAGATAGTGCATACAACAACTCAAGTGCAGCTTCTATATCATTGTTATTTATAGTAGTAGCAATGGTGTTTGGCCTTATTACTAAGAAAGTAGGAAAGATGAATGAAGTAGTAAAGGGATTAGTAAGCGTAGCTCTTCTTGTACTTATGTTTGTTGTAGGAATGAAGTTTCCTCTATATGCAACAAAGACTACTTGGATTTATATCGTTATGGCTTATTTGTTTATAGCTTCTGTTCTCCCAATGTGGCTACTTATGCAACCTAGAGATTATCTAACTACATATATGTTGCTTGGTATGATAGCTGGTGCTTTTTTAGGATTAGTAACCAATGCTCCTATGATGAAGTTAAATGCTTTTAATGGCTTTACAGTACAAGGAAGTGGAGCTATGTTTCCTACATTATTTATTACTATAGCTTGTGGCGCTGTATCAGGATTTCATAGTTTAGTATCATCAGGCACTTCATCTAAGACAATATCTAATGAGAAGGATGTAAGGTTTGTAGGATATGGTGCGATGTGTGTAGAAGTATTACTCGCTATCATAGCTCTTTTAGTAGTAGGAGCTGTAGCTAAAAATGGAGTTAAACCAAGTGGAACTCCTTTTAGTATATTTTCAAACGGTGTAGCAGGATTTTTAAACAACCTTGGGGTGCCATTATCAGTAGCAACAGTATTTATGACAATGTGTGTAAGTGCATTGGCACTAACCTCTCTTGATTCAGTAGCTCGTATAGGGAGAATGTCTTTCCAAGAATTATTTTATCAAGATACGATAGATAAAAGTAAGATGGGTGTAGTAAGAAGAGTATTAACAAATAAGTATTTTTCGACTGTTGTAACATTGTTTTTTGGATATTTATTATGCTTAGGTGGATACAATAATGTATGGGCATTGTTTGGATCAGCTAACCAGCTTTTAGCAGCATTAGTGCTTATAGCCTTAGCAGTATTTTTAAAGACAACAAATAGAACAGGTGTTACTCTATATGTGCCTATGATATTTATGTTAGTAGTGACTTTCACAGCGTTAGTTCAAAAGACTATGCAAATATGTACTAAGTTGTTTGTAACAGGAGAATTTGTATTTTTAACAGATGGACTTCAATTAATTATAGCAGTATTACTTATGGTATTAGGTGCATTGGTAAGTTTAAGTTGTTTAAAGGAAGTAGTGGGTAAAAACACAGTTTTACAAGTAGCATTTGGAAAGAATAGAGTAATAAACGAAAAATAAAGCTTTTTAAGAAGATTTATATCTAAATAAATCTTCTTTTTTTTGTGATTGATTTTAGTGTATTAGTGTGATATAACTATGTCGCTTTTATAAGTATAGTAATAATTGACAAAATTGGTATAATTTTATAAAATAGTGCTAACATCAATAGGAGATGTTTAAGCCAAAAAAAAGGAGAATACAAATGCTTATTAATGACAAAAATGAATTACAAAAAAGCAAATCAATAAATTTCAATTTGCAAAATTTTGAAACAAATAAATACATTTTCTTACTAATAAACATTATTTTCTTTACATATTTTTTGATAACAATTTTTCATACTCCAAATAGTGAAGATGATTTTTGGTATATGAACATTTTTCCAACTAAAGAAAGAATTCATAATATTAAAGATGTAATTATTTCAATGATAAATCATTATAATTTGTGGGGTGGAAGAGTAATATCACATGGTTTATTGTCTACACTTTTAATTTTTGATAAATCAATTTTTAATATTCTTAATTCACTTATAATATCATCATATGCATTATTCATACATTATATATCAAAAGAAAAATCTCAAAAAGTAAATAATTATATTTTGCTAATGACATACATATTATTATTTAAATTCTCAAATGGAATAAATAGAGAAAATTTCTTTTGGGAGACTGGTAGCGTTATATATTTGTGGACTTCAATACCATTAATTATTTTATTATATTCCTATCTTAAATCATTTTTAAGAAATAAAAGTCTTATTTCAAATGATAATAATATATATAAATATATTAAAATAATATTTTTTGCCATATTTTCATTTGTTTTAGGTACCTTTTTAGAGACAATTAGTGCAAGCATAATATTCTCAATATTTGTTATTATTGCATTAAAGAAATATTTAAAGAAAAAAATATATAATATTGACATAATTATTTTTGTATTTATGAGCCTTGGTTATATTTTCATGATGATATCACCTGGCAATTTCGCTAGAAATAATGTTTCATATGATCCATTTATTAATTACAATATCTTAGTAAATATTTTATTTAGAATACACAGATGCACTTTTTATTTATTAAACAATTATGGCATATATATAGCTTTAGTATTAGCATTATTGATAGTATTTTATAAAGAACACAAGAATGAAGAGAAAATAAAAATAGCATTATTTTTTATAATACCAATACTAGCATCAAATTACATATTAATTTTTACAAAACTTTTTACATATAGAGTATTGACATTAACTTTTTTAATTATTATTTTGCAATTAGCTTTGCTTGCAAGCTTTTTTAATAATAAAAATAAAATATTTTATAGGATTTTAATATTATTAATTACTATATCAACTCTAGTAGATATGAGTGGTATATTGTATAGAATGTTTAAGTAAAAAAAGTGCGGTATTGACAAATTTACACGCTTTCTTTATAATTAAATATTATGAAATATGAAAAATTAAGACAAGATATGATAAAATCTATGAAAGAAAGAGATAAAGAGCGTAAAGACTCAATATCTTCTCTTTTAGATGCTATAAAAAAAATAGCTATAGATGAGGGGCATAGGGATGAAATTGATGATTCATTTGTAGATAAAATAGTGATGAAAGAATTAAAATCAATAAGAGAAATGATAGAAACATGCCCAAAAGACAGAATAGAAACACTAAATGCATATAAGAGAAGAGAGAGCGTAATACTAGAGTACGCACCAAAACTTATGTCTGAAGATGAAGTAATAAAATTATTAAATGAAAAATATAATGAAGTAATAAAAACGAAAAATAAAGGTCAAATAATGAAAGAAGTGATGACAGAATTAAAAGGAAAAGTAGATGGAAAATTGTTAAATAAAATTATTGAAGACCTTTGTAAATAATACAAAGGTCTTTTGCAATAATATATCTCAATGGTAAAAAAGTAAAAAAATAAATGAAGAATAATATTATAAAATTTAATAAAGTACTCATATTAATTGTTATTTTGATAATAACAAGTTGTGCTTGTTCAAATAAAGAAAGTACACAACTTTCATCAAAAGATACTAAAAATATTGATTTAGACTTAACTTCTTTAAGTGCTACATTTGTATATTCAGAAGTATATAATATGATGAATACTCCAGATGCATATATTGGAAAAAAGATTAAAATGAATGGCCAATTTGCATTATATCAACAAAATATAAATGGGCAAGTCATAAACCCAGAGATAATATATTATGCTTGTATAATAAAAGATGCCACAGCTTGTTGCTCGCAAGGAATAGAATTTATACTAAAAGGCAATAAAAAATACCCACAAGATTATCCCCAAATAGGTACAGAGATAACAATTGTAGGCAATTTTCAAACATATGAAGAAAATGGAACAATGTATTGCCACCTTGTGGATGCAGAGATTGTGTGAGAATTTATATCAAGATACATAGGAGGATTTAGTTGAAAGTAGCCATTTTTACACCATCACAATCAGGTCAAAGAGTAAATTATTATAATGAATTAGGAAGATTAGTTGATTTAACTGTTATTAGTGAAAGAGAATTTTATGACTCACTTGATATTGTATTCGGTGTAAAAGTCGAAAATTATAAAACAAAATATATGCATGGAATAAAATGCTTTAAATATATGGCATTTTGCCCAGAAGTTATAAAAGTATTAAAAAATAATCATTTTGATATTATTATTTTAAAAATAATAATTTTATTAAGAGTAAAAAATACAATTCACAAAATATGGCACAATCAATATTTGATATTTTAAAAGAATTTAATGAGAAACAAAATGAGATTTGATTTAAATATATTAAAATAGTATTTTAAAAAGGAGCCATATGATAAAATTAGTTAATCCATACATAGCACCAAGAGAAGAAATGATGCCAGCTATAGAAAAAGTATTATACAGTGGATATATAGCTGTAGGAGAGCAAGTAAAAGAGTTCGAAGATGACCTTGGTAATTATATTGAAAACAAAAATATTCTTACAGTTAATTCTGGTACAGCAGCTCTTCATATTGCTCTTTTATTATTAAATATAGGAACAGGTGATGAAGTAATATCTACACCTATGACATCTGAGCCTACAAATACAGCAATTTATATGACTGGAGCAAAAGTAGTTTGGGCAGATGTAGATTTAAATAATGGTCTTATTGATCCAAAATCTATAGAAGAAAAAATCACAGAGCATACAAAAGCAATTATGGTTGTTCACTATGCTGGTATGGTATGTGATATGGACAAAATAAATGAAATATCTAAAAAATATAATATTCCAGTTATTGAAGACAATGCACATGGGCTATATAGTAAATATAATGGAAAGCCAGTTGGCAAAAATTCAAAATACACATGTTTTTCTTTTCAAGCTATAAAGCATTTAACAACAATTGATGGTGGAGCTATATCTTTTTTGGATGATAAAGAAATAGAAGAAGCAAAAGAGTTAAGGTGGTTTGGACTTCAAAAAACTGTTTCAAGATTAGAAACAGATATAAAAAGAGT
>JAUNSV010000054.1 GCA_030539055.1 Eubacteriales bacterium
AATTTTTTATTTTTCATTCAATATTTTATATAGATAAACCAAAATGTAATTTAATGTAAAATTTATGTGACTATTAAAAATTGATTTTTTTTAATCCCGCCCATCCCCAGTTTATAAAATGCAAATTAAAGGAATTAGGGGTTAGGGCTTGGGGTAAATTGTTAGGGTATATTAATTAACCCAAAAGATAATTATTAATGCTAAAATAAGAATGTAGTTTTATGCTAATAAATTAATGTAGGAAATCCATCATTAAAATATTGAATAAAAATACATTCTTTTTATATACTCTAAATATATAAACTTTTTGAAAAACAATTGACAAATGCACTCATTGGGTGTATTATTATAATGTGGTGATAATTTTGAAAAAGAAATTATTTATTTCTTGTTTTGTAAAAATTTTGCCATTCAAAGTATATAGATTTTTTTAATGAAAAACTAACCACAATTCTGAAGAAAGGAATGGTCATAAAGATGAATATTCGTGAAATGAGAACACAACTTGGTGATACACAAAAACAATTTGCTATGCGATATAGTATTCCTTTTCGCACAGTTCAAAATTGGGAAACCAATGTACGCAAGCCGCCTAATTATATTATAAGCTTGTTGGAAGCACGCACACAAGCAGACCTTGCCAATAAAAAAACTATTGCACTACCAAAATATGACCCAAACAAAGTTAATCTTCCAAAGCGAAGTGATTACATTGGGGCAACTTCTTGGCTAAAAGCAGTTTGTGATTGCATCTCTGAGCCTATTGTTTTTGCTTTAGATGATGCTCTAATGTGTCAAGGTAGTTTTGGCGGGCGAAATGATGAATATACTGTGTGGGTTTACGGTAATGATTCACTATCACGTTTCAATGGTGTAGTTGTGCTTGGCAATCAGATAAGCCCTTTCAGCATAATAGAAAAGAACGGCTTACTTTTTACTGACTTTAACAGAACATTAGCTGATGCTTTTGCAAACGAAGCAATCTTGGATATGCAGGGTATCACAGAAGCAATAAGTCGTTATTATTTTCGTAATGGCGAAAGCTTTGAAGGTATTTTTGTTGTTCCAGAGTATCAAGAAAAGTTCAACGAATTGGCTAAAGAAGCAATAAAATATTTTGAAAATTAAGGAGTAGCTTTAACATATGAATATAACAGCTGAAGAAAAGATGATGTACAAAGTAATGAAAGCAATCTATGACAGTGGCATCCCCATAAGCTTTAAAGGATCTATGGTTCTAAAAGCTTGCTTGATGGAATATGGTTTCTCCGAAGATACACGCCACACCGTTGATATTGATGCTAACTGGAATTCAAATACTCCTCCTATAAAAGAGCAAATGACTGAATCTTTGCAAAGTGCCCTTAAAAAAAGTGACATTAATTTAGATGTAACGATTTATAGAATGTATGGAGAAAGATGTTCTGCTGGATTTGAATTAGCTGATAAAACTACGGGTGAAATTCTGTTTTCTATGGATATTGATGTTAACCGCCCAATTTCTCCAACAAAGATTTATGAAGTTGATGGATTAAGGTTTCGAGGAGTGGCGCCGATACAAATGATAGCTGACAAAGTTTCAGTCGTATCTACAGACAAGGTGTTTCGCAGAATAAAAGATGTAGTTGACCTTTATTATATCTCAAAGGTATTTGATTTTCCTAAATCAGAGATTATGAAATACTTAAACAATAGTGGTAGAAGTTTAGATACATTTAATGGTTTTCTTCATAGAACTGAGGAATTAAGACATTCTTATAACAAATTCCGTTTTGATGGCAATGTAAGCAAGCCCCCATTTGATAAAATATATAGTGTTGTAAAAGCTTATCTAAAAGAACTACTTCCAAAAGAAAAGCGTAACCACTATAAGGAAAGTGATTACGAACGTTAGTTGTATAAACATAATTTTTGGATGTTGTGAGTTGATTTAAGGTCTTGATTGAGATAAACATCGGTCTTAATTAGAGTTATCCCCACGAATCCAAATAGAAAGAGTATAAGGGACGTGGCAAATTACAACATATCTAATTAGCACCACAATAATACAAAAAAGGTGGATTGGCTTGCAAAAAAGCTAGGTTGTTTGTTTTTATATTGGTCATTGTTTTCCTAAGGTATTCAATATGCCCCATATATACTAAAACAAGTTAGTAGGGATGTTAAATTCATAATGTTTGTCTTCTGCCGACAAAATCCGAACAGTGGTATAATTGATTAATTTGTGCGTTTTATTGAGTGAGTGAAAATCGTCTCCTAATTAAAATCCAGTACAGCGGAGGCCATGGTAAAAGCGACCGGGGTGTTTGCTGTATAGTTTAGCACTGTTTTGCGGGCGATAATTAGTTTCGAACCAAAGATGCGCCAGGTGCAGACGTCGCCGGAGCAGGTGATAGAAACGATCTCCTTATCTGATGTCTTTGGCCAAGTACTATTATCTGGGACATTAAAAGCCAACTGAGGTGTTGTTGCGGAGTCTGAGGTAGGGCGGTAACAGGAAGCGTCTGTACTTTGTATAGTAAATGTCATATTTTGGGCGTTGAAAGACCCTAGTAAGTTTGTAGTTGTTACCCATGCTCCGTTTGTTGAAGGTGTTAAAGTGACAATACGCACGCCAATGTAACTTATAGTCCATTTATTATTTAATGCGTTCAAGGTAATGTCGATATCCGAACTTCCTTCAAAATTCATAGGTAAGGTTGATATGTAGTTAGCTATTTTATTATCTATACTTCTCTCTAGTGAAATAATTGTGTTGTTTATATTTGCTATTGAAGTATTAAATTCCGCTTTAGTTACATATGAACTACTATCGTTCACACTGATTGAATAAGTATTTATAAAAAGAAATAATAAAATAATTAAAAATACAAATATATGTACTTTTTTATTTTTCATTCAATATTTTAAATTATATAAACCAAAATGTAATTAAATGTAAAAGCTTTTTTACTATATTTAATAGTTTATTTTCATATACCCGCCCATCCCCAGTTTATGAAATGCAAATTAAGGAAATTAGGGGTTAGGGTTAAAGTCAATAAAAAAATACATTTAGTAAATATTATTTTTGAATAAGTGGATCAATATTTTAACTGTGTTATTACATAAATCTTATTTTCTCTTATTATTTTACATACTAGGTACGGCAATATGCAAATTCCAAAGCACTTAAAAAATGATTCTATTATGATCAACTAATTTTTTGATTTTTTAGCTTTTAAATTATTAAAAAAATTTGTTAAGCATATTAGTTATTAAAAAATTAGTCAATCATTTTAGTAAGGTGAATTTATCAAATAAATTAAAAAAATTCTTGACAAAATAATTATTTGTGTGATATTTTATAAAATAAAATTATAATAATTAGAGAACTATGTTTTTATTATA
>JAUNSV010000007.1 GCA_030539055.1 Eubacteriales bacterium
TGAATCAATATGCAATAAACAATTTTTTTTTTTTTAAAGCAATTATAAGTATATTCCACATATTGATTCAAGAGATATTTGTTCTATTTTAGAATCATAATTATTTATATTATTAATTAAAATATTTAATGAATTATTATCTTTATGCTCATTTATATTAAAATATGAATTGTCTAATGTTGTAAATAATATATTTTTTTCTTTTTTTATTTTTTCTATTGGAAAATCAGACAATAATAAAATTTGATTGTTTAATATTTCTTTTATATTATATTTCTCTATAATATTATATATTGAATTAATATCTTCTACTTTTGTTGTTAAAAAATCACCAGTTGAAAAATCAATTAAAGATATTCCATAACCAGTAGTATCATAATAAATAGATGCAATATAATTATTTTCATTATTATTTATATTATCATTTGATATAATAGTCCCTGGAGATACTATTTTTACTACTTCTCTTTTTACTATTCCCTTTACATTCTTAGGGTCTTCCATTTGTTCAGCAATAGCTACTTTATGTCCGTTTTGTACTAATTTAGATAAATATACATCTATTGCATGATATGGTACTCCACACATAGGTGCTTTTTCTTCTATACCACAGTCCTTTGAAGTTAAAACTAAATTTAATTCCTTAGAAACAATAATAGCATCATCAAAAAACATTTCATAAAAATCTCCCAAACGAAAAAGAAGAATACAATCATTGAAATTTTTTTTTGTATCTATATATTGTTGCATCATTGGAGATATTTTATTCAATGCCATTTACTAATTCTCCTATATAATAAAACCCTTTAGATTCATTAAATTTTACATTTACTAATTCACCAATATGATTTGAATTATTATTAAAATGAACAAGAAAATTATTAGATAATCTAGCTGTACAATTATTTGTTGAATTATTTATACTTTCAATCAATACTTCTTCTATGGAACCTATCTTTTTTATAATATTATAGTTTGCACTTTCTTCCACTGTATCTAGTAATTTATCAAATCTTTTTTTAACAATATCATTTGGTATTTGATTATCCATTTCATAAGCTTTTGTGCCTTTTCTTTTACTATATTCAAATGTAAAAACTTGTGAAAATTTCACTTCATTTATTAAATCAATAGTATCTAAAAAATCTTCTTCAGTTTCTCCTGGGAATCCAACTATTATATCTGTGGTTAAACTTATATCGGAAATACTCTCTTTAATTTTTTTAGATAATTCAATATAATATTCTCTTGAATAATTTCTATTCATAAGTTTTAATATTTTATTTGAACCAGATTGAACTGGTAAATGAATATGTCTTGCTATATTTTTGTTGTTTTTAATTACTTCAATTAATTCATCACTAAAATCCTTTGGGTGTGATGTCATAAATCTAATTCTTTTTAAGCCATTTATTTTAGATACTTCTTTTAAAAGCTCTGGAAATGATAATTCATTTATATTTTCTATTCTAAAATCATTTCCATAAGAATTTACATTTTGTCCTAGTAGCATAACTTCAATAACACCATCTTTAACAACTGATTTAATTTCATTAATAATATCTTTTGATGATCTTGATTTTTCTCTACCACGAACAAAAGGCACTATACAATATGAACAAAAATTATTGCACCCAAAAGATATATTGATTCCACATTTAAATGAATATTTTCTTTTTTTTGGTATATCTTCTTTTATGATTTTATTATCATTATATACTTCAAAAATTTTCTTTTTATTTACAAAAGAATCATATAAGTACTCTTCAAATTTATATAAATTGTGTGTTCCAAATACTAATTTAACAAAAGGAAATTTGTTTTTAATCTTATCTATTTCACCCTCTTCTTGCATCATACATCCACAAATTGCTATTATTTTATTTTTATTATTATAATATGAATTTTTTAATTGACCAATATGACCATATAATTTTTGATTTGCATTCTCTCTTATTGTGCATGTATTATAAATTACAAAATCAGCTTTTTGTTCATCATCTATTTCTTCAAAACCAGATGAAATTAAAATCCCTAAAATTTTTTCTGAATCTTTTGCATTCATTTGACAGCCAAAAGTAACTACTTTGCAAGTAGGTTTGATTTTATTTTTTGATATATAATCAATTAATTCTTTTTGAAAATTCACATCCACAATATTCTTGCCTATATAAATTGTATTTTTTTGATAATTGTATAGATAATAAATTGCCATTATCTTTTTTAAAATCAGATAATAGTGCTTTAATATTTGTATTTAGTAATAATTCTATAATTATATTATTAATATATAATGCATCTTTATGAGTTGATGTTGTAAGTGTTGTAGTAAACCATATATCATTATAATAATTTAAATCATTATTTATTCTTTTTATAGCATATTCAATACTTTTTTTTAATCTATATTTTATACATGTTTTACATCTTTCACCAAATTCAATATCTTGTTCTAAGCCTTTAATACATTCTAAAAATTCATTATGATTATATGATAATTCTATTATTTCACTTGGAGATTTTAAAATATTTTTTAATTTTAAAATTTCATTTTCTCTTTTAATGAATTCGTTGTAAGAATCTATATTAGAGTTAGAATATATTCCAATAATAATAAAGTAGTCTTTTAAATAATTAATAACATAAGATGAACAAGGTGCACAGCACATATGTAAAAATAGTAATGGTTTATTATTTGTATCAATCGTATTTAATATTTTTTTAAGTTCTTTATTGTATTGTATCCTATTCATATTATAAAAAATCTTTTATTTTTTTTGATCTAATAGGGTTTTTTAATTTTTTTAATGCTTTAGCCTCAATTTGTCTTATTCTTTCTCTTGTTACTTCAAACTCTTTTCCTACTTCTTCCAATGTTTTTTGATGACCGTCTTCTAAACCATATCTCAATTTAATTACTTCTCTTTCTCTTGGTTTTAAATCTTTTAGCATTTCATCTATATGCTCTCTTAAATCAACTGCTTCTATATTCGCTTCAGGTGAAATTACATTTTTATCGGCAACAAAATCTCCAATACTAGAATCTTGTTCATCTCCAACTGGAGTCTCTAAAGATTGAGGGTCTCTGGCTATTAACTTTATTTCTTGAACTTTTTCTTCTGATAATTTTAATTCTTCAGCGAGTTCTCTAATTGTAGGCTCATACCCTTTTTCAAGGGTTAATTTCTTTTGTGCTTTATTCATTTTATTGATTGTTTCAACCATATGTACAGGCACTCTAATAGTTCTAGCTTGATCTGCTAAAGCTCTAGTAACAGATTGTCTAATCCACCAAGTGGCATAAGTAGATAATTTGAAACCTTTTTTTGGATCAAATTTTTCTACCCCTTTAATAAGTCCTAAATTACCCTCTTGAACCAAATCTAAAATAGACATACCTCTACCTATATATCTTTTTGCAATAGAAACTACTAATCTTAAATTTGATTTTATCAACATCTCAGTTGCTTTTTCATCACCTTTTACTTTTAGTTCAGCTAATTGATATTCTCTTTCTGGAGTCAATAAGTCATATTGCCCTATTTCTTTCAAATACATCCTTACTGGATCCTCGGTAGATACGCCCTCATATATATCAATATTTTCTAAATCTAAATCTGCTTCTAATTCTTTTGCTTCTTCCTCATCAAAATCTTCTGCTAAATCCATATCCATTTCAATTGCCGAATCAATATTTTTTAGCATTTTTTCATTAAATTCTTGCTCAATCGAAATTTTCTTTAATTCCAATTCACTTTTAACAAGTTCTCTCTCATCAAAATTTAGGTCATCATTCATAAAAATAGCATCAATTTGAGATTGTTCTAGCTGGTTTTTTTTCTTTTTTGCAATATCAATCAACTTTTTGATTTTTTCTTTTAACAATTTTTCTTCCATTCAAGGCCTCCTTATGACCAAATAATGATTCTAGAAACAACAAACATAAAAAACAAAAATATAGAAAAAATTAATTTTAATAATCGTGCAAATTGCATTTTTTTTGTTACTCTAGTTCTTGTATATAAAATTTCAAATAAGAAAATTAGTAAATATAACATTCCAGAAAAAAGAAAAATAAAAGGAATTAATACCATATTTTCATTTGGATTAAATAAAGCAAGTATTGCCATTACAACAATAAATATTCCAATGCAAATATGAATATAATCCATATACTTATCTCTTTTTTTATTATTATTTACTTTTATCATTCTTTCTTCTCCTCTTCATTTCAAAAAGAATAATTGCTGTAGCAATAGAAGCATTTAATGATTCTATGTTTCCACACATGTCTATTTTTATTTTTTTGTTACATAATTCCATTATTTTTTTGTCTATTCCATTTGCTTCTGATCCAATAACTATAGCATTATTATTTGAATAATTAATTTCATCATAATACTCTTTAGCATTTAAATCTGTAGCATAAATATCATATTTTATTTTTTTTAATTTCAATATACAATTTATCAAATTATCTGTTTCAAAAATTTTTACCCTAAATATTGAGCTCATAGAGCTTCTAATTACCTTAGGAGAAAGATAATCTACAGATTCTTTATCTATAATTATACAAGAAATGCCTGATGCTTCACTAGTTCTTATTATAGATCCCATATTACCTGGGTCTTTAATTGAGTTCAAAATTAAAATGTTTTTAAACTCACTAGTAAATATATTATTGTAATTCATAATTGGTTTTCTTGCAATAGCAATAATTCCTTGTGGATTTTTTGTGTCCGATATATAGTTAGTAATATTATTTTTTATTATAAATACATTTTCTTTTCCTATTTTTGGTATTTTATTTTTATAATTTTCATCTATATAAATTTCTTTTATTAAATCAATTGGAGTATCATTAATAAGTCTTTCTCCCTCTAAAAATATAAGGTTTTTCTCCTTTCTATAAGAAGATAAATCTCTTATCATTTTTATTTCTTTTATTTTTATATTATTTTTTGAAGATATAATTAACATATTTTTTCAATATCATTCAAAAATTCTTCTATTGAAATATCAGATGGAATAAAATAATTTGTATGTGTATCTAAATTTGGTAGTCCTATTGATGGACCATCTGCTCCTGTGTTCCTTTTGTAAGCATTATTAATAAATCTTTTAAAAAATATTTTTAATGTATTTAATATGATGTTTTTATCAAATTTATATGGCTCAACTTCATCTTGTTGTAAGAATGTATATAAAGCAAGTTCATATATTTTTTTTGGTGAATAATTATTTTTTAAATAATAATATAAAAAGAAGTCATGTAAAACATAGGGTCCTATTATTTCTTCTGTTTTTTGTGATATACACCCAGTTTTATCTAAAGGCAATAATTCTGGGCTTATAGGCGTATTCAAAATATCTGATAATACATTAGCTAATTCTTTTGTCTCTTCTTTTTTTGAATAATCGTTTATAAATGAAGAAAACATATATCGAATTAATGTTTTTGGAATAGATGCATTAGGATTATACGACGACATATTGTCTCCATTATAAGTACAAAAACCGAGAGCACTTTCAGATAAATCTCCTGTACCAATTACTAATCCATTATAATCATTAGCTATATCGAACAAAATTTGTGTTCTTTCTCTTGCTTGTGCATTTTCAAATGTTACATTGATATTATTAATATCATGATTAATATCTTCAAAATGTTTAATAATTGATTCAGAAATATTTATTTCTTTATATTCCAAATTAAATATCTTTGAGAGAATTTTTGCATTATTGTTAGTTTTATTACTAGTATTAGAAGATGGCATATTTATAATATGAATTCCCGATTTATTGATTCCTAATATATCAAAAGCACGAATTGTAGCTAATAAAGCAAGTGTTGAATCTAAACCACCACTTAAACCTAAAATTGCGTGTTCACATCTTAAAAAATTCATTCTTTTTGATAATCCAATTGCTTGTATGTTTAGTATTTTATATGCAAATTCTTTTTCTATATCTTCATTTTTAGGTAAAAAAGGTAAAGGATTAATATATCTATTTAATTTTTCATTATACTCTTCTATACCTAAAGATTCAAATTCAAACTCTATCTCGTGTAATTCTTTATTATATTTTTCATACTCAAAATAATAATTATTCAATTTTTCATGTGCTATTTTTTCATAATCTATATCTGAAATCAAAATTTGATTATTTAATAAATTTTGTTTTTTTATTATTTCACCTAATTCAATTATTACAGAATTTGCAAAATACACATTTTTTGATGTAGATTCTCCAATATTCGCACCAGAAGAAATATATGCTAAAGAATACTTTTTACTTTTTAATAATATTTCATCAAACTCATTATTATTATAATATACTCTTTCTTCGCTAATTGATGGATTAAGAACAAAATTAGCATAATGAAAAATTGGTGATTTTGTTATTTCTAATTTATTATCATTTCCTACTTCAACAAAAAATTTAATATTTTCATCATTTTTACATTTAAAATAAATATTGTTTGAAAAAAAGAATTTATGTACTTTTTGATTCACATCATCATAAATTTCAATATAATCATCGATATCTCTTCCACAAGAAAAAATTCGATCATGCCCTAAATCTTTATCAAATAATAAAGCATTTTTGGGAATAAATCCTAGAATTTCTCCTTTTAAAATAATAGCAGCAATATCATATAATTTATTTTTATATAAAAAAGGCATTGAAATACATAATACTATATCATAATCAATAGAAAAATGTACAATATTAAATAAAGCATCAAGACTCGCATTTATTATTGTATCCTGTTTGAACATTGCTTCAGCTGTACATCCTGTGATAGATAACTCTGGAAATACTAATATTTTTATTTTTGATTCATTTGCTTTTTTTATTGAATCAAAAATATTAATTACATTTTTTTTAATATCACATACATTTATTGTAGGTGATACTACTCCTACTCTTAAAAAACCACTTAACATATTACTCCTTTTTTGTTATAATGACTAAAATGCAAAATGAAAATTATTATGATAATATTTTTCAAAGAGAAAAATTATTGCTTGGTAATAAAATATTTAATAATATTACTACAAAATCAATTGTGCTTTGTGGTATAGGTGGTGTAGGCTCATATGCACTTGAAGGACTTTGCAGAATGGGTATAAATAAATTTGTATTAATAGATGATGATAAATATGAATTATCAAACATAAATAGACAACTTTATGCTACTAATAATACAATAGGAAAATATAAAATCAATGTTGCAAAAAATCGTATACTCGATATTAACCCAACAGCAAGTATTATTACATTTTGTGAAAAAATTCAAAATATTGATTTGCAAAAAATTTTATTTCAAAATAATATAAATTATGATAATATATATTTAATTGATGCTATAGATGATGTAAACGGAAAATCGTTTTTGATTTCATTTTGTTTAAATAATAACATAAAAATTGTATCATCTATGGGAACAGGAAATAAAATATATGCTTCTAAAATGAAAATATCTACTTTGGATAAAACTTCTACTTGCCCTTTATCAAAAAAATTACGAAAGATTTTAAGTAAAAAATATAGTATAGAATTATTATCAAAAGTAAATGTAATATACTCTGATGAAGTTCCAAAAAAGATATGTAATAATCCCCAAAAATTAATTTCTTCTATATCATATGTACCTGCAATTGCTGGTATGCTAATATGTGAATATATAATAAATAATATTATAAGTGAGGTGGAAAAATGAAACAAGAAAAAACTTTTAATGTAAAAGACATTGCTTCTATTGGAATTATGGCAGCATTAATCCTTATCTCTTCTAAAATTGAAATTGTAATTGGTCCATCAAGAATTCATATGGGTAATATTTTATGTTTATTCTCTGCATTTTATTTGAAGCCATTAAATGCAGGTTTATCTAGTGGTTTAGGTTCTATGTTCTTTGATTTATTGTTTCATCCAGGTAGTTTTGCTTTTGATTTTATAATCACATTTATTAATAAATTCGTTTTATCTTTTGTTGCATCAATTATTTATAATACTAAAACAATTAGCTCTACTTTTTATATTTTTCAATATGTTTTCTCTGGATTATGTGGTCAAATAGCTTATATTATATTATATATGCTTAAAACTTTTATTCAACAAAGATTCCTTTTATCGCTTCCTATGTCAACAGTTTTACCTATAATGCTTACAAAATTGGGGGCTTCTTCAATAAATGCAATTCTTGCTATTATTATATCAACAATTTTATTTTCAATAATTGGAAAATTTATAAAATCAAAAAGCAGATAATCTTTCTTCAAGCTCAATTAATAATGAATTATATTTTTTTAATTTCTCTTTTTCATCATTTATTTTATCTTGAGGTGCTTTTTTTATAAAATTTTCATTATTTAGCATATTTTGTGAGCGTAGTATTTCATTTTTCATTTTTTGTATATTAATTTCAATTTTTTTCTTCTCTTCATTCATATCTACCAATTCTGATAAAGGAATAAAGAGATTTGCTTTATTTATAACAATATTTACCATATTTTTAGTATTTAAATCTTCTTTAATGAAAATAATATTTTCTGTTTGAGTAAGATTCTTTATATAAATATCACATTCTTTAATTAACTTAGTAATTTTTTTATCTTTTGTTTTAATATATAATGTTGATTTCTTTTTATTTGGTACATTTAATTCAGCTCTTCTTGTTCTTATTTGTTTTACAATTTCTTTAATATATTCAAATTCTTTTTCTTCATTATTAAAAGAAAATTTCTTATCATACTCGGGGAAATTCTGCATTAATAATATTTTTTCCTTATTAAAGGTACCAAATATTTCTTCTGTAATAAAAGGGCAAAAAGGATGTAATAGTTTAAGTGAATTTGTAAGAATGCACTTCAATATAACTAAGCAAGATATTTTTTCTTTATCATTTTGTAACCTTGGTTTTGCAATCTCGATATACCAATCACAAAATTCTTCCCAAATAAATTTTTGTATTTTATCAAGAGCAATACCTAAATCATATGAATCAATATTTCTATGTACTTCTTTAATAAGAGTGTTTAATTTTGACAATATCCATTTATCTTCTAATTTTAATTTTATTTTAATATTTTTATTGTATTGTATATCATTCATTTGAATAAATCGTGAAGCATTCCATACTTTATTTAAAAAATTGCGTCCGTTTTCTACTCTATCAATATAAAAACGCATATCATTACCTGGAGCATTACCACTCAAAAGTGCAATACGAAGAGCATCTGCTCCATATTTATTAATAATATCTAGAGGGTCAATACCATTTCCAAGTGATTTTGACATCTTACGACCTTTGTCATCTCTTATAATTCCATGAATTAATACATTGTAGAAAGGTAATTTTTTAGTGTTCTCTAATGAAGAAAATACCATTCTCACAACCCAAAAGAATATAATATCATATGCTGTTACCAAGACATTCGTTGGAAAAAAATAACTCATTTCTTTTGTTTTCTCTGGCCAACCTAAAGTAGAAAAAGGCCAAAGAGCAGATGAAAACCATGTATCTAATGTATCTTCATCTTGCAAAACATTATGTGATTTACAATGTGGGCAAATCAAATCCTTATTGTTTGATTTGTCTATTAGATCCTCTATATTTGGTGTAACAGTTATTTTCCCACAATCTTGGCAATAAAATGCAGGTATTCTATGTCCCCACCAAATTTGTCTAGATATACACCAATCTTTAATATTCTCTAGCCAATGCAAATATATTAATCCATAATTATTTGGTATAAATTTTAATTTGTTCTCTTTATAAGCTTTTATTGCTGGTTCTTTTAATTTGTCCATTTTAACAAACCATTGGTCTTTTATCATAGGTTCAATGGTAGTACTACAACGATCATGTATACCTACATTATGATCATGTTTTTCTATTCTAATTAATAAATTTTTTTCTTGTAAATCTTTTACAATTTCTTTTCTACACTCATATCGATCCATACCATGATATTTACTTTGTGGCAAATTAATTTTAGCATCATCATCTAATATACATATTTCTTCAAGATTATGTCTTTTTCCTACTTCAAAATCGTTAGGGTCATGAGATGGAGTAATTTTTACTACTCCAGTACCAAAATCAATATTAGCATGCTCATCACCAATAATAGGCACTCTTCTATTAACAATAGGAACATATACCATTTGTCCGATATAAGAATTATATCTTTCATCTTTAGGATTTACACATATCGCACTATCACCCAATATGGTCTCTGGTCTTGTTGTAGCTACATTTAAATATTCATCTTTTCCATCTAAATAATATTTAATATAATAAAAATTCCCTTCCTTTTCTTCATGAATTACTTCTGCATCAGAAATTGTAGTATGACACTTTGGACACCAATTAATTATTTTTTTACCTTTATAAATAATACCTTTATTATATAAATCACAAAATACTTTTAAAACTGCTTTTGAACATCCACTATCCATAGTAAATCTTAATCTGTCCCAATCGCATGATGCTCCAAGCTTATATTGTTGCTTAATGATATTTGATTCAAATTCTTCTTTCCATTTCCAAGCTTCTACTAAAAAGCCCTCTCTACCTAATTCATGCTTATCTATTCCTCTCTCCTTTAATCTATCTACTACTTTTACTTCAGTTGATATAGCTGCATGATCTGTGCCAGGTTGCCACAAAGTTTCGAATCCACACATTTTTTTATATCTAATAATTGTGTCTTGAATAGAAGCATCTAAAGCATGCCCCATATGAAGTTTACCTGTAATATTTGGTGGTGGCATAATTATAGTGAATGGTTTTTTATGATTATTTACTTTAGCATGAAAAACATGATTATCTAACCATTTTTTGTAAATCTTATCTTCTATTAGTTTTGAATCATATTTTGTATCAAGCATAAATTCCTCCTAAATTAATTCTCTATATGTTTCTTTCCATCTTTTAATAATAGATTCTACATTAGATTGAATAAAAATGTCATCCATTAAAAACATTTCATCTAAACTTTTTATATTTTTTTCATCTTTTACACTTATATTAGTTTGAATATACTCTATATCCCAATCAGTAATTGTAAGATCATCAACTCTACTTGAATATTTATTGAATATTTCTTTTGAATTATTTAACCTACATACAAAATACAAGTTTTTTAATAAATCTATTTTTGCTTTTGATATACCCACAATATCGTCTGATTCAATTTTATCTAAAATATTTATGCCTTTTTGAGCAATTTGTATTGCTTTATCATAGTCTTGTGATTTAGCGTAACAAAAACAAATTTTTTTATATTTAGAAACAACCGAATCTTCCAATTGCTCATACAATTTGATTGTTTTTTCAAATTTATTTAATTTAAATAATAAATCACCTGCTAATTCAATTTGTGCATTTATTTCCATAGAAGAAATAGTATTTAAATTTTTTTTGAATTTTAATAATTCTTCAGTCGAATATAAAAAGGAATAATCTAATATACTCATAAGTAAATTATTCATACTATCATTTTTTTCTTTCATAATTTTAAGTCTATTAGAAAGTTTTTTTAATCCTAATTCATTATATAAAAAAAACAATAGTTTAGGGCATATAAAATCTGATGATATTAAGACAGTATAATTATATATATAAAAACACAATTCTTCAATTGTCCAAATATTAATATCAATTTCTTTGATTCTATAGGGTTTTTGTGCCCGTTTTTCGCAAATAATTATAGACATATTATATTTCTATTTCGTATGAAATATTTTTTCCTCTTTGTTTATAAAAATCTCCAAATCCTTTATCCATTATTTCAAAATCTACTTTTGATGGTTCAGAAAATGTAAATTTAAATCGCAATTTCATTGATTTATTTGGACGCATTAAATCTGTAATTAATGGAAATTTTAGTATTCTTGGGTTCTTTTGATTGATTGAAGAGGTATAAATTGTAATATCATCTTCATTGTCTGGTAAAACAAAAACCCTTTCCACTTTTTTGAACCATTCATCCCCTGCAATAGCTATAGGATAATCAATATCAACTCCATCTCTTTTTGCTTTAAAATAAATAGTTGTCATAAGCCTTGCATCATTAAATAATTTATATCTTCTTATTATTTTTTCATCATTTGCTTTATCATGTGCTTTATAAGAGGCTCCTATAGCAAAAATATATAATTCATCTTTAATTTTATGCTTTAAACAGATATAGTTCATAAAATTTTTAAAGTAATCTTTATACTCAAATCCTTTTCCACACAAAAAAATATTATTATACTCTTTTTCGCTTAATTGTTTTTGTGCATAATTTAATAATATTTTATCGGCTATTTTTTTTCCTGCCTCCTCTTCCAATATGTCTAGTGAAAAAACATTCTCAATAGTATGATTTTTTATTATTAATATATCTTGATTGATGTGTTTCATAAATTGTGCTTCATAAAATTTTATTCTTTTATCTTCTAATTCCATAAAAGCAAAAGAATTTTGTGCTTTTTGATATAATAAATAATAAGAAATTGCTTCTGAAAATGTAGATATATATATTCTTTTATAAAATGAATTTAATTGTAAAAAAATTCTGTTAATCATATTTAATGTTGTAGTGGAATTATCGAAAGAAACAATACACAAATTATCTATATCATTGAATTGTTTTAATACTATAGAAAAAAATATTGTAAGCAAATCTTCAGCACTATAGGATTTATCATCTAATGTAGCATTTGTTTGCTTCATAGCTAAAGTGAATATTTTATCAACGCCAATAGCTATTCCAGATAAACGATTTTTATATGCTTCTTCTGAAATATAAAATGTGTCTTCATTATATTTTTTTGCAAGAAATAGAGGAAAAATATTAATTTTATCCTCTGAAAAGCTTTTTATTGCTACATAATCTTCATTTATTGACATTCCATAATTAGCCATATTTTCTCTTTATATATTAAATAAATTTGAAATCATTCCCTCTCGTATTATCATATCTTTTACAAGATATTTTAATTTTTGATATTCTTTTTTTTCTAAAAGATCTATAGAATCATTAATATACTTATAAGTGCTTTTAATATTATTAGGTGAAACATATGCATCATTTCTTACGGGATCAAAAATAAAAGTTCCTTCTTTTAACACTCCATCATCTACTTTGTTAATATTATATATTTTATATGTTATTTTTTCATTTTTAAAAATAGAAATAGGTCTTGAATAAATATTCTTGTAAATATGATACAATTCTATCTCTATTTCACTCTCTTCATTTATACTTATATAGGCTTTAGGTATTTCTCCAGGAAGTGCATGATATTCTATATATTCTGCATTAACTAGTTCTTCTTTCATATCTACAAATTTGTATAAGTCTTTCAAAAAAGCAAAAATTGTTCTATCATTCAACATTTTTTCTGTTAGTATTATTAAAGCTCTTCTTTCATCAATATCTATAGAATCTTTTGTGGATAAATATTTAGATAAAGAAAAAATAAAAATTTTTGGAATTTGATAAATGTTTTTCAAATTATTAAATACAATTTGTTCTAATATAATAATGCATTCATTTGGTAAAATTCTTTCATACAAAAAATAACCTATACATTTTTTTGTTAAATACGCTCTTGTAAGTATATCATTTTCTTGTGGATATTTATTAAAAATATTATAAACAATATCTAAATTATTGATTTCATCTATAAGTAAGTATTTTGTTAATAAATTTTTTGAAATAATACTAGATTCTATAAATAAATCATTTGCAATTTGAAATAAATAATACATATTTTTTGTATCTTTATCATATGTGTTGATTAAAAATTCTACTATTCTCTTATCTATTACTCCTTTTACAACTAAAAAAAATGACATTTCTAATAAATACTCTTTATATTTTTCTTCAATTATACTATTTGAATCTTCATTTTCATTTTTTTCTATATTTATATGATTAGTAATATTTATGTTGAAATTATTATTATTGATTTCTTCTATTAAAAATAATGATACTTGTTTTAAATCTGCAATGTCAAAATATAAATAATTATATTCATTAATAAATAAAAAAGCATCATATAATTTATTCATTTTAATCAATATCTTTAACATAAGATTAAGTTGTTTTTTATTTAAAATTTTATAGTCTATGGAAGAAATATATTGATTAATATGAAGGTCTAATTCTTCCTCTTTTGATACATTATTTAATATAAAATCCAAAATAAGATTTTTTATTTTTTCACTTGATATTAAAGACAAAGATAATTCTTTTAATGCTTCAATTGAAAAAAGAAATGAAGATTTATCTTTTATGCCATCAGAAAGTATAGTTCTCAATTTAGCAAATTTTAACACATCTTCCATTGGCGCAATATTGAAACACACTTCTTCTAAGTCTTGTCTATCTAACATTGGTTTTATTCTATTATTTCTATTTACATATCTATTTCCATTTTGATCTTCAAAAAGCATTTCAAAACTATCAAAAAATATTGTAGTATAAGCTACTCCATTATATACAGGAAAAATACTTTCACCATTAATTTCTCTATACCTAATAATAATATTTTTTATATCTGATCCTAGTACTTCTACTTTGAAATAACGAAGCATATAAATAAGTAGTCTAGCTATATTTTCATCAATCATTTCTTTTGTTAATATTTTATCATATAAAATTGCTATTTCATCATCTATTCTGTTTTTTAATAATAAGTCTAAAACTAATTCTTTCATTTTGCTTTCATACATTTTGAAAATATCACTAGTTTTTGCAAAATTTTTAGCAATATTAATAAAAAGAGCAAATTTTATATCATAAGGAATATCCTTTTGATTTGCAAAATATAAATATACTTCTTTTACAAATGTTTGATTATACTTAGGCGTAGCAGATAATACATAATAATCAAATAATTTAATAATATTCGAATGATTTTGAATTGACTTTTCATAAAATTTAAAAGAAAGCTCATTTTTTATCCCTGCTCTAATAAAAAGCATAGATACTTGTTCTATTAATTCATAATCTTCTAGTTTTTCTAAATACAAATCTCCATATTTTTTATCTATATCTATAGAAAATTCTTTTTCTTCTTTTATCAAAATATCATCTTTGTATACATTTGATGCATTAATTATTGAAACATCTATCCCCAAAATAATAAAAAATTCTTTAATTGCAAATTGTTTATTTTCGCATTTTTGTAAAGCACTATAATATGTTTGTAATATGTCATCATTCATAAAAGGAGCTTTAATGAACTCTTTTGAATTAAATAAAAATAAAGCCTTGCTTGGATCTTTTAAAAAGAAATTAAAAAAATTTTCTTTTGTAAAAAAAAAATCAATTATTTTTAAATCATCAGAAAAATCTATATTAAAATAAAAAGGTATATCAATCTCTGTTCCATCACCTAAAATCGTTATTTTGCCCTCTATAATATCTTTAGAATGAAGTCCATTTGTATCTACAATATAAAAAATCTCAATATTTTGTGAATAAAATGTGTTTTGAAGCATTTTTACTCTATGAGTAGAAGAATAAATTATTCCTTTACACATTTTATCATCTATTGATGTAATAACAAAAGAACCCTTATATGTTTTATTGAAATTAAGAGTTTCTTTTATACTTTTTATATTTGATGAAAAACTTTCACCCTCTTTAAGAGCATCACCATTTGCAAGTAAATTTATCTTTTCTAGCATATCGTAGTATTTTAGCATATATCAACAGAAAAAAAAAGTAGTAATTGAAAATTTTTAATTTTATGATATAGTATTATTATGGTAAATGATGTAAAAAGCTTGTACAAATTAATGATATTATATATGTTACGAAAAGTTCAATTTAGACTTTCCAATAGCCAAATTGTAACATTTTTTCAAGAGAAAAATTATACAGATTATTTTTCATTGCAAGAAGTACTATCCGAATTAATAGACACCGAACTAATTATTATTTATAAAACAAAAACTAAGTCTATGTATTCTATATCTCCATCTGGTATAGATTGTATAAAATATTTTGAAAAAGACATAAATAAAGAAATTACTTTAGATATAAACAATTATTTAAATGAAAATCGAATAAAATTAAAAGAAGAATCCAATTGTATAGCAGATTTTAAAGAAAGTGAAAACTATTCTTACACAGCTCATTGCGAAATAATTGAGGGGAAAGAAAGCTTGATTTCTATTGATATCAATATGCCTGATGCTGAATCTGCTCGTCTAATTTGTGAGAATTGGAAAGATAATTCTCAAGATATTTATAATTATTTAATAAAGAAATTATTAGAATAATTTTGAGTAATATAATTTAGCGTAAATTGTGCAATAAATGTGGATAAATTTGTAGAAAAATAATATTGATAATTTTTTTATAATATGATATACTAATTTACAATCACTTGGAGGTTCTTATGGGTTTTGTATGGATGCAAGGCAATGCCTTTACTCAAATAGCTACAATTTACAATGCAAATATTACTTTGAATACACCTTGTATTCCTATATTTAATGGTGCAAGATGGTGCTTAATTGGTCTAGATAGACCAGAAAAAAAAGTTGCTATTCGCCTTGTATCTAATGAAGAATTAAGTAAAAATACTTATCCTCAAGAAATTTTAAATAAGGTTTCTATTGGAAAATCTTATGTAAGAATTTCTAACAAAGCTATAGTAAAAGAAATATCAAAAATTGTAGATAAAAAATGTGAGGGTGAAAAGTTCCTAATAGAATATGATGAGAATAATCAACAAATTATTATTAATTTATCACAAAATGTAACCTAAATTTTTAAGAATTTTTTATAATTAATATCATTTTAAAGAGCATAATTATTATCTTTATAGAATTTAGTAATAGATATAAGTGCTCTTTTTTATTTTGATTTAATATTTTTATAAATATTATTATATTCTTCTTCCATATCGCCAAGGTCTTTATATATTTCTAATTTATTATCATATAAATTCGGAAAAATATTTTTATCTTCTTTCTCTTTATCATCTATACTATTATAAACTTTTGTATTTGGCACTCCATAATGCATATATTCATAATTTATTTTTGCAATATCTGGTCTTGTCATAAAATCTATCCATTTAATGGCATTTCTTTTATTATTTGCATTTTTTGGAATACACCAACAATCAAAAGTTAAATTTGCTCCCTCTAAAGGCAAAATATATTCATACTCGAAACCATTTTTTTTACCCTCTTCTTTTATATAACTAACTTCTCCAGAGTACATAGAAGAAATAGCTGCTTCTCCAAGCACCATTTTATCTCTTGCTGCATCTATTAAGTAAGCATATATTAGTGGTTTTTGATTAATCAAATCTTCTTCTGCTTTTTTTAATTCGTTAATATTAATTGTATTCATTGAAAACTCATTTTTCTTTAAACCTACCATAATAAGATCTCTTACAGCATCTTGTAAAATAATTTCATTTTTATATTTTTCTAAAAATAAGTCCGACCATTTTGTTGGATAAGATAAACCTTTTTCTGAAAGTATTTTTTTATTATAAATTATACCTATTGTAGAATAAACATATGGTATTGCATAAGAGTTGTTATTATCAAATGATTGCATTAATTCAAGGCATTTTTTATCTAAATATTTATAATTTTGTAATTTTGTAATATCAAATGAATATAATTTTTCTTCTTTTATCAATTTTTCTATCATATAATCTGATGGGCAAAGTACATCATATATTTCATTATTTGATTTTAATTTTGCATACATTTCTTCATTTGTATCAAACATATCATATATAACTTTAATATTATACTCTTTTTCAAATAATTCTATAGTTTTTTCATCTATGTATAGACCCCAATTATATACATATAGTTTTTCTTGTGGTATTGTTTTATTACATGCACTAAGAAAAATTATTATATTAATAATAAAAAAATAAATAATTTTCTTATATTTCATTACTCATCCTCTAATTTTAAGACTGACATAAATGCTTCTTGTGGTATTTCAACACTTCCAAATTGACGCATTCGTTTCTTACCCTCTTTTTGTTTTTCTAGTAATTTCTTTTTTCTTGTAATATCACCACCATAGCATTTAGCTAATACATCTTTTCTTAGTGCTTTGATAGTTTCTCTTGCAATTATTTTCCCTCCTATAGCGGCTTGGACTGGTATTTCGAATAATTGCCTTGGGATTTCATCTTTTAATTTTTCACACATTCTTCTTCCTCTCTTTGTAGCTGTATCATTGTGTACAATAAAAGATAAAGCATCAATATTCTCATGATTTACTAAAATATCAAGTTTTACTAAATTTGATTTTCTATAACATTTTAAATCATAATCTAGTGAAGCGTACCCTCTACTTCTTGATTTTAATGCATCAAAAAAATCATATATTATTTCATTTAAAGGTAGTTCGTATTTTAATATTGCTCTCTTTTCTTCAATATAATCCATTCCAAGGTATATCCCTCTTCTTTCTTGGCAAAGAGTCATAATGGAACCAATATAATCTGAATTAACCATTATCTCTGCATTCATAATTGGTTCTTCCATATAATCAACAAAAGACAAATCAGGTAGATTAGAGGGGTTAGTTAAATTGATTTTCTCATTATTCTTCAATATAATATGATATTCTACAGAGGGTGCAGTAGTAACTAAATCTAAATTATATTCTCTCTCCAATCTTTCTTGTATTACATCTAAATGAAGTAGTCCTAAAAAACCACATCTAAATCCAAAACCAAGAGCCGCAGAAGTTTCTGCTTCAAAAAAAAGTGAAGCATCATTTAATTGTAATTTTTCTAAAGAATCTCTTAAATCAGCATACTTTGCACCATCTGCTGGATATAAACCACAATAAACCATAGGAAGCACTTTTTTATAGCCTTTTAGGGCTTCTTTAGCAGGATTATTTGCATCAATTATTGTGTCTCCTACTCTAGTATCTTTAATATTTTTTATAGAAGCTGTAATATATCCTACTTCTCCTGCATTTAATTCATTTGATGGAACAAATGAGCCTGCACCAAAGTAACCTACTTCAACAACATCAAAAGTAGCTTGAGAGGCAAATAATTTGATTTTTGTGCCTCTTTTCACACTGCCTTCTTTTATTCTTACAAATACTATAACTCCTTTATATTGATCATATATAGAATCAAATATTAATGCTTTCAATGGTGCTGTTTCATCTCCTATAGGTGATGGTATTTTTTTTACTATAGCTTCTAATACATCTTTAATATTTGTTCCCATTTTTGCAGAAATTCTAGGAGCATTATGAGCTTCAATGCATAGGACTTCTTCAATCTCTTTTACTATTTTTTCTGGGTCAGCTGAAGGCAGATCTATTTTGTTTATTATTGGTACTATTTCCAAATTATCTTCAAATGCCAAATACACATTAGCTAAAGTTTGTGCTTCTATTCCTTGTGATGCATCAACTATTAATAAGGCACCCTCACAAGCTGCTAAAGACCTACTTACTTCATATGTAAAATCAACATGCCCTGGTGTATCTATTAGATTAAATATATATTGTATTCCATCATTAGCATCATATAATACTCTCACAGTTTGAGATTTGATAGTTATTCCTCTTTCTCTTTCTATGTCCATATTATCTAATATTTGATCTTGCATATCTCTTTTTTCTACAGTCTTAGTTAATTCTAATATTCTATCTGCTAAAGTAGATTTACCATGATCTATATGTGCAATAATACAAAAATTTCTGATTATATTTTTATTATATTTTGTCATATTTTGCTCCATTTACTAAATAATATCAAATATTTTATAATAATTCAATATAAAAAGCAGGTATCGCCTGCCTTTAATAGCAGATAACGAGAATCGAACTCGCATCCTAAGCTTGGGAAGCTTATATTCTACCATTGAACTATATCTGCATTTTTATTATTATATCATATTTTTAAATAAAAATAAATAATATATTATATTTATGAAAGTATAAATTCACCATTTATGAAGATGTATTATTTTCATTATTAAAAAAATATACATATATAAATTATAAAATATCTTAATGACTTTAAAATATATTTATGTTAAAATATTACGAGTGATGGACAATAAAAATGAACAATTGAATCAAGTGATAGATAAACCAGATTATTCTAAAGAATTAATTGGCATAATTCGTAGCAATTCTTCTCCAAAAATCATTAAGGAAGAATTATTTGATTATCATGAAAATGATATAGCAACATCTCTTGATTATATGTCTGTTAATGAAAGAAAAAGAGTATATAGGATTTTAGATGTAGATGAATTATCAGATATTTTTGAATATGTAGATGAAGATAAAATAATAGAATATTTACGAGAAATGGATTTAAATAAGAGATCTCAATTAGTTTCTACTATAAATGCAGACAAAATTGCTGAAATATTAAAATCTGTTTCTTTAGAAGATAAAGAAAAAATACTTGCTCTTCTTGATACAGAAAGTATGGAAGATGTTCAACTTATAACATCTTTTGATGACACTCAAATCGGTAGTAAAATGACTACAAATTATATTTCAATTAGTAGCAATCTTTCAATAAAAGATGCTATGAAAGAATTAATTAGTCAAGCTGCAGATAATGATAATATTTCTACTCTATATGTTGTAGATGAAAAAGGAATTTTTTATGGAGCTATTAATTTAAAAGATCTTATTATAGCAAGACAAGATTCTATTTTAGAAGATATTATTGTTACTTCTTTTCCTTTTGTTTATGCTAAAGAAGAGATTGATGATTGTATTGAATGGATAAAAGACTATTCTGAAGATTCTATCCCTGCATTAGATGAAAATAATAGAATTTTAGGTGTTATTACTTCTATTGATGTAGCTCAAGTAGTAAATGAAGAAATGGGCGAAGACTATGCAAAATTTGCAGGACTTCTTGCCGAAGAAGATTTGAATGAACCATTAATCCAAAGTGTAAAAAAAAGAATCCCTTGGCTAATGGTACTTCTTGGATTAGGATTAATAGTATCATCGGTCGTAGGGATTTTTGAAAAGGTTGTATCAAGTCTTACAATAGTAATTTGCTTTCAATCTTTAATATTGGATATGTCTGGAAATGTTGGAACTCAATCTCTTGCTGTAACAATAAGAGTGCTTGTAAATGAAGATTTGACTATTAAAGAAAAAATGACTTTAGTATTAAAAGAATGTAAGGTAGGGTTAATAAATGGCTTAATATTAGGTATACTTTCTACAATACTAACTGGATTATATATTCATTTTATTAAATATGAATCTTGGGATTTTTCTTATAGTGTTTCTTTATGTATTGGTGCATCCTTAATGTTGGCAATGCTTATATCAAGCTTTATTGGAACAATAGTACCTATTATATTTAAAAAGCTCAATATTGATCCTGCAGTGGCATCAGGTCCATTAATTACTACTTTAAATGATTTAGTTGCAGTCGTAAGCTTCTATGGCTTAGTATGGCTATTTCTTATTAGAATATAGCTATTTACATATATTGACTTTTTATTTTATTATTGATAAAATACTCAAATATTTGCTGTTTTAGCTCAGTCGGTAGAGCACTTCCTTGGTAAGGAAGAGGTCGGCGGTTCAAGTCCGCTAAACAGCTCTATAAAAAATATTCATCTTTCTTTTCTAAAATTTCCTGTGCTGCTTTACAAGCTGGGCAATCACAATATTTAATACCTTTTTCTTTTAATTCATTAGCATGTGCATTATAAAATTTTGCTTTTTCTTCGCCAAAAACTTTTATTGCTGCATCAGAACTAGTAAAAGCTACTAAAGCATCTACAGGTAAAATATCATTTTCAAGTTCATTCAACAACTCTTTTAAATATTTCTCTTCTTCATTAGTATTTTTGTTATTTAAATATAAATTTAATTTCTCTTTAGCTTCTTTGCAAAGAGAATTTGCATTAAGCAAATCATTAATTTTGTTATCTAAATATTCTCTTATTTCACTTTTCATATCTAATCTCCTTTTTAATTAAAATTTACTTTTGGAACAGTAGTTGCTTCTTCATTTGCTTCAAAATATTTTTCACTTTCATATCCTAACATATTTGAAAAGAATACTTGTGGAAATATTTTTATGTAAGTATTATATTCTTGAACAGATTCATTATAATAAGTACGAGCAGTAGCTATCCTATTTTCTGTCCCAGCAAGCTCATCTTGTAAACCAATAAAATTTTGGCTAGCTTTTAAATCTGGATAAGCCTCTACTACGATATTGATTGATTTTGTTAATTCATTATTTGCATTTGCCATCTCTGTTACATCACCACTTTGAATAGCATTTGTTAAGCCAGAACGAGCTAATACAATATTTTCAAGAGTTGAGCCCTCATAATTTGTGTATCCTTTAATTGTATCAACTAAATTTGGAATTAAATCTGCTCTTCTTTGTAACATATTTTGTATTTCAGATTTCTTTTGATATACATCTTCATGCCTTTTTACTAATGAATTATTAATATTCACAAAATAAATAATGATTATTGCTACTATTGCTAAAATAATTAATACTACTTTTAAAGATTTACTTTTCATTTTTTCTTTTCTCCATTTTATTTTTTATCTGCTTGCTCCGCCACCGCTAGACATTCCTCCCCCAAAACTATGTGATGATCCCATACCTCCATGAAAACTACCCCCAAATCCAGATCCCCATATAAACGGCGACATATTATCAAAGAAAGAGCTTCCACCTTTTTTAGAACCTTTATTACGAGATAATATTATGATTATTATCAAGAGTACCAAAAATATTACTATTTCTTTTGTAGAAAACATATCATTTTCATTATTATCTATTAATTCAACATCACCATCTACCAAAAGCTTATAAATAGCATTTACAGTTTGGGTTGTAGCATTATCATAATCATTTTGAGCTCTATATGGTACAAAATAAGTGTCTAGAATTCTTCCTGCTTTAGCATCATTTATTTCTCCCTCTAACCCTCTTCCTATTTCCATACGCACATGTGGAGAATCTATTGTAATATATAAAAGTATTCCTCTATCTTTTTTTCCTATACCAATTGAATTAAATATTTTAGTAGCATCTTGCTCAAAAGAATTTCCTCTTTCATTATTTGTTACAACAACTAATTCAAATCCATTATCATAATCACGAATAGAATTAATTAATTCGTTAATTTCATTTTCACTATTTGAATTTAAAATATTGGCATAATCATATACTACAACATCATTATTCAATTGAGTATTAGATATTATATTTTGTATACTCTCTGAAAATGCAATATTAGAATAAATAATAATAAATATGATGATAATATAATATTTAATTTTATTATTTTTTAACATACTTTTATAATAATTATATCATAACAAAAATAATAATACAATATAACGCAAATTATTTTTCCCAAGGTAAGTATTCTTTACCAAAATGTCCATAGCTTGATGTTAAATTGTAATCAACATTCAATAAATTCAAATAATTAATGATACCATATGGTGTTAAATCATACTTTTTTCTGATTTTCTTTTCAATATTTTGTAAATCTTCTTTTTCACTATTGAAACAATTGATCCAAATAGACAATGGTTCTGGCATACCTATAGCATATGCAAGCTGTATAGAGCATTTATTTGCTATGCCCTCTTTTACAATATCCTTTGATATTTTTCTTGCCATATATGCTGCTGAACGGTCTACTTTTGATGGATCCTTTCCAGAAAAAGCTCCTCCACCATGTGGCACAGCTGAACCATAGGTATCTGCAATAATTTTTCTTCCTGTTAAGCCAGAATCACCAAAAGAGGAACCAATAATAAATCTTCCTGTTGGATTCACCAAAATATTAAAGTCCACATTTAAATTATATTCAAGTGCTACTTCTTTCATTACATTAGTGCAAATATTTTTTATTTCTTCTAATTCCACTTTTTCATCGTGTTGAGTTGAGATTAAGAATGTATCTATTTTATTATTTTTATAATCAAAAGTAACTTGAGCTTTTGCATCTGGTTTTAATATTGAAAAATGATTTTTTAAATTGTACTCTCTTAATTTCAATAAAGCTTTAGTAGCTAATATATAAGGAAAAGGTAAGTATTCTTTTGTTTCATCGGTTGCATAACCAAACATCATTCCTTGGTCTCCAGCACCTTGAAGTTCTTTTATACTTCTATCTACACCATTAGCAATATCTTGCGATTGTTTTGACCATTCCTCAATTATTTCATATTTTTCAATATTATTTAAACCAATTTCCAATAAAGCTTCTTTAACTAAATTATGAAAATTAGGAGTGTAATTTGATGAATATTCACCAAATAAAAAAATTTTATAATTTTTTATTGCGGTCTCTGATGCAACTCTTGCATCCTTATCGTGTTTTAAAAAGTCTGTAACGATTCTGTCTGAAATTTGATCACAAATTTTATCTGGGTGACCATTTGATACTTGTTCTGCTGAGAATAACATTATTTTTCTCCTTTAAATTTTAATAAAAAATGCCTTAGAGATCTAAGACATTTAAATGTTATTCTCAGATCCTCATCCGTCTGGGTGGACCACCGTCAATATTAACGGTTGGTGTAGGATAACAGGGCCAGTCCCTAACCTACTCTTTATAAGGAATTTTTAATTATTATAACAAATATGAATATTTAAGTCAATATATAGATTATAAATTCACCTATACTCGACTAAATTCTAAAATAAACAATATATTTTAATGTTAATATACATTTCTTTTTTTTTAAATAACAACTAATTAATTATTTTTATTTAAATTTCGATCAACAATATATTTTTTATATTCCTCTTTTGTATTTATGTTTTGTAATACAAATTGATTTATTCCTAGTTTTTCATATGGTACCATTTTGATATCCATTTTATCTATTATATTAATAATTTTTAAATCTCCACTTGTAATCATTTCTTCTATTATTGGTAACATTTTTTTTGAATATATAGAAGCTGTTGGTTCTATTCTTCCTAAATAATCTATTACAAAAATACCATTTGTATCTTTAGTGATGAATGAAATAAGTGTACTTATATACTGTTCATTTATATAAGGAATATCGCATGCACATACAAACATATATTCATTTTTAATTTTTTTTAATCCACTATATATGGCACCTATTACACCTATATTATTATATTCATCTAATACTATATTATATTTGCAATTTTTTGGAGTATTTTCAATTTTATCTAATGATAAATATATATCTCCACAATGAGATAAAGTTTTAGTTATTTTTTCATAAAAAGTACTACCAAAAAAATCAAGGTAAGCTTTAGGTTCTCCCATGCGTTTTGATTTTCCACCCATCAAAAGAAGCATGTCTACATTATTATTTGTTTTTATAATGTTATCCATTATTTATTATTTTGCCATAAGAAATATTAAATATATCATTATCGCAAGTAGACCAATACCAAAAAGTAATAAAGAAAATGAAAATGATGAAGTTATGACACTTGATACAGGAGCATCTTTTTTTATTGGCAGCGTATCTCCATTTTTAAAATCTGTATCATTTTTTATTGGTATTTTGATTGTTTTCATTAGTGTTTTACTTAATAACCATATTATAAAGTCTACACTCTCTGCTATTATTTTTAATATAAAGCCAAAGAAATAAATCACTTTCCATGTTAAAAAATCAATGCTTTCTGCTAATATCTTAAAAATAAATCCAAAAATATTAGGTAGGAAAACTTGAATTACTGGTCTATATATTAAAGTTTCTATATCTAAGCTTTTTGGCCATATATTAACATATACTTTTTCACCTTTTTCATTTTTTCTTATTAAAACATTTCTAATAAATAATAAATATACTAAGGCACCAATAAGCAGTGAAATTAATGCTCCTTTTATATTAGTAAATGAAAAATATGCTATCTCATGTGCTGGGTGACTGCCTCTCATAAAACTTTCTGCCATAGTACCAATTTTATCCATAAATATATGTGGGAAGAATCCTAAAATTGGAAGAATAGAAGCAGATACAGTTATTACAAAAGCACTTATTTTATTCATATATGGTGTTTTTGCGTGATGAAAGGCGTTTATGTCATTATTTTTTTCTATAAAAATACATACATACAATTTAGTCATATATGCTACAGTAAGCCCACCTGATATTAAGAATATCCACTCAGATATTTTATACATCAAAAATGGTAAGCCTTCTTCTTCTAATATTTCAATATATTCAACTATACTCTCATGAAGAAGAGTCTTGCTAATATATCCATTCCATAGTGGCATACCAATAATTCCAAGTACTCCCATTAAAAAAATGAAATTTAATAATTTTTTTCCTCTCCCAAATCCCCTAATTTTATTTAAATCAAGTTCATGCAAATTAATATATACAACACCTGCAGCCATAAATAAAGCAAGCTTAATTAGTGAATGATTAAGCATATGTAGCACTGTACCCCATACAGCTAAGCCATTATGATGACCAAGCAAGCCTTGCATTGCAATACCTATCATAATGAATCCTATTTGCGACATTGAAGAGCAAGCTAAAGTTCGTTTCAAGTCAATAGAGAAAACTGCAAGTAATGCTCCTAAAAACATTGTTATTATAGCAAGAGAAAAAATAATTTTTGACCAAGTTTCATTATGATACATAATATTAGCATTTACTACCAACATACCAAATACGCCAGCCTTAGTAAGTATGCCTGACAAAAGTGCTGATGCTGGTGCTGGTGCTACAGGATGTGCTTTAGGCAACCAAATATGAAGTGGAAACATACCTGCTTTTGCACCAAAGCCAAATAATATAAGAATTGATGGTAATAATAATATACTTTTATTATTCAATTTTGAAATAGCTTTATATAATAATTCAAAATCTAATGTTCCAGTAATATTGTATAATAAGAATAATCCCATTAACATTACCATACCGCCAATAATAGCAACAGCAATATATACATCTCCCGCTTTCATTGCTTTCTCTTCTTCGGTATGTACCACCATAATATATGAGGTGAATGACATTATCTCAAAAAATATAAATGTAGTAAATAAATCATTAGATAAAAAAACTCCCTCTGTTGCAGCAAATGTGATAAGTGTAAATAAGTAATATCTATTTCGATTGTGATAATGCTCCATATATTCTTTAGAAAATATAGTTGTCATCATCCACATTAATCCACAAATAACTATATAAATAGCTCTAAAGCCATCTAGTTTAAATGTTAGTCCTCTGTTGCATATAAAAGGCATGAAACATTCCATTGTAATGCCATTTAAACCTTGTATCAAAAGAAAAAGTAATAGTATAAATTCAATGATACATACTCCCCAATCAAAATAATCTCTTATATTTTTATTTTTCCGACCGATTAAATATCCTATAAAAGCACCACATATAGGTAGTATTGATACAATAAATAAAATAATATTTCCAGTCATTTTTGCTCCTTATATCAAATTAAAATAAATTTCCTGCTACTCCATTTAAAAAATTCATAATAGGCTGTGAATAAATTCCCGTGATAAACATTATTATACATAAAATAATAAAAGGTATTTTCATATAATTAGATGGATCTTCAACTTCATTTATTGTTTCATAATTAAAATCTTTTCCAGGGAAATAGGCTTTAATAACTACATCAAATAAGTATTTTGCTGTTAGATAAGCAGAAATAAGTAATACTATTATTCCAACAAAAGCAATAAAAGAATTTTCTCTTACAGCAGCTATAGCAATATTATATTTTGATACAAATCCACAAAGAAGAGGTACTCCTGTAAGTGCCATTGAAGCAATAGAAAATGTTGCAAATGTTACAGGCATTTTGCGTGCAAATCCTTTAAAATCTGGTATGTATTCTTTATTGCTCTTATGCATTATAGCTCCTGCACAAAAGAATAATGTTATTTTCATAAATCCATGAAACAACATATGTGACATAGCAGCAAAAAAACCATATGAAGACATAAGTGTTATAGCAAACACAATATATGATAAATTTGAAATAGTACTATAAGCGAGTCTTCTTTTTATTTGTTGTTCCTTTAATGCCATAGATGAACCATATAATATTGTCCAAATTGCAAAAGCCATAGCAATATATTGGACATAAGTCCCTTTAAAAATTGATATTCCAAAACCAAAATACACTACTCTCATAAGAGCGAAAACCCCAGCTTTAACTACAGCAACTGCATGTAAAAGTGCTGTTACTGGAGTGGGTGCAACACCTGCACTAGGTAACCATCCGTGCAATGGAAAAATAGCTGCTTTTACACCAAATCCAAAAAAACATAAAAAGAATGCAATAACTAAATGAGGTTGTATATTGGTAACATTATTTAAAAAACCACCAAGTTTAAATTCAAGACTAGTCCCAGTCTCTCCTACCAAAATCATCATTCCAGCAAAGGCACAAGCTGCACCAGCAATAGAGTAAATCATATATTTTATACCTGCATGAACAGCTCGTTTATTCATATCATGCATAACAAGTGGAATCGTAATAAGAGTCAATAGTTCATAAAAGAAGTACATAGTTATTAAATTTGCACTCATTGCTATACCACAAGTAATACCAAATGTAATAGTATATAAACAAAAAAATCTATTCTTATTTTCACTATGCTCCATATACTCAAAAGCATAAAATGATGCGAGTGGCCACAGGAAACCCACAAGACCCATAAATACTTTTGACAATCCATCTATATGCAATGATATATGAAAATTACCAGGTAATCGAAATAAAGTAATACTATTCTCTGGTGTATTAAATAATAAAAAGAAGATTAATAAAGCATTAATAATTACAACAGATGCTACATATATTTCTCTTTTTTTATCATGATGAGTATTATTATCAAAAGATAAAATTGGAATCAATCCTCCAAAAAATATTGGTATTAATATTGGTAGAATAATTAGAAAATTATACATTTATTTTTATCCTTTATTATAATATTGTCCCAACGATACTATTTATGATATTAAGTAATCCGTGTGGATATAATCCAAAAAGAACAATTAATATAGTCAATATAATCATTGGAATAGTCATTAATTTTGGCTCTTTTATTTTTTCTAAAGAATTATAATCAAAATCATTCCCTGGAAAGAAAGCATTTATTGTAATAGTAAATAAGTAACCTGCTGTGAGTAATGCAGAAATAATCAATACTATTGGACCAAGTATAGCATAAGGTTGAATATTTAAGCTAAGAGAGCCAACACATAAATACCATTTAGAAATAAAACCAGAAAGAGGTGGTATACCAATAAGCGATAATGAAGCTATTGTGAAGCACCACATAACTATAGGCATTCTTTTTCCCATTGCTTTAAAGTCTTTTACATTAGTTTTATGTGTAAGATATATTATGGCTCCAGCTGTTAAAAATAAAACGTCTTTGATCAATGAGTGAAAATACATATGGAGCATTGCTCCTGTAAAAGCAATTTTATTTAATAATGCTAGGCCAAAAAGAATATAAGAAACTTGAGAAACAGAAGAATAAGCAAGTCGTTTTTTGAATATTGTCTCATTATATGCGAGCATTGAACCCATAAATACAGTTATAAGTGCAAGAATAATCCATGCGTATTGAACCCAAGTTCCCCTAATAAAATCTACACCAAACAAATAATATACTGTTCTAATAATACAAAGAACACCTGCTTTAGTAATAACTCCAGATAATACAGCAGATGCTGGTGCTGGTGCTACGGGATGAGCTGTAGGAAGCCAAGCGTGCAGTGGAAACATACCTGCTTTTGCACCAAATCCTATAATAGATAAAAATGATACTACTAATAATGTTGTATGAGCATTTTGTGTTAATGAAATATTATTTAATACTCCGCCTGGTAAAAATTCAAGTATAGGAGAATAATAAGATATGAAAAATAAATTTAATAATCCAAGTGAGGCTCCAAAAATAGAATAATATAAATACTTCTTAGCTGCTTGAATTGCTTCTTTTGTACCAGAGTGAAGGACTAATGGCATTGATAAAAATGTCATGAATTCAAAGCATAAGTATAAAGTAACAAAGTTGCCTGCAAATCCAAGACCTAGTATAGCTCCTAAAGTGAGTAAATAAAATATATAAAATCTGTTTCTATTCTCTTCGTGTTTTATATATTCAAAAGAAAATACTCCAACCATAAGCCACATAAAACTACAAAGCATAGTAAACCATTTAGACATTAAATCTTTTTTAAATAAAATTGGTAATTTTTCGCTCAACCTTAATACTGTAACACTGACATCACCATATAAACAATTTAATATTACAATAAATAAAGTTAAAACTAACGAAATAAAAATACAAATATTTCTTTTTTTGTCATCCTTAAATATTGGTACTACTCCTATTATTAATGCTCCAATCATAGGAATTAGTATTGCACCAAACATTAATACTTCTTGAATCATAAATTTTTTTCTCCTTTTTTTATCCGAATGTAGATAGTCCCATACTTATAATGCTCTCATATGTATCTGAAAATATTCCTATAGAAAAATTTAATAATATAAAAATTACTAATACAATTGCATATGAAAAATGATAATGTGCTTTCACATCTTTAAATGAATCATCATGTCTTACATGATACAAATTAAAAATTGCTGGCAAATAATACATTGCATTTAAAACTGTACTTATAATAATAGCTATTAAAGCCATAATCATTTTTATATTTCCATACTCTATAGCAGCCATACACAAATTGAACTTTGTTGAAAAACCAGCAAGTAATGGTATTCCAACCATTGATAAACCTCCTATGGTAAAAGCTACCCCAGTCAATTTATCCCTATAACCTGCTCCAGACAAGTCTTTTGCTTGTTTTGAACCACCAGATACATCCATTAGCCCACCTGAGCAAACAAAAAGCATAGGCTTAGTAAAAGCATGTGCCAAGATTTGCAAAGAAGCAGCAATTATTCCAAGATTTGTGCCAAGCCCAATTCCTAAATATACATAACCAATTTGAGCTACAGAAGAATAAGCAAGCATCTTCTTTATATCTTGTTGCGATATTGCTTTTATTGATCCTATTATCATAGCTAGTATACCAAATACAAAAAGTATATTTGTAACTTGATCTACTTCTATTACATCTAGCCCTATAACTCTATAAAAAATCTTTATTAATAAAATTATGTATCCTTTTAATACAAGCCCAGAAAGGATTGCTGATGATGAAGCTGTTGCATTGCCATGTGCATCTGGTAACCAAGTATGAAAAGGAAAAAGTGCAGATTTAATTGATAATCCTATGCTAAATAATCCAATTATAACAGTCAATGGAAACATATATTGATTGCTTTCAACTAATAAGTTTACTGCTTGTCCAAGCTGTGGCATAAGTAAGTGTCCTGTCAAATCGTATAACATAGTAATTCCAAGTAAGAATAATCCAGAACCAAGAAGCGACATAACCATATATCTTGTAGTTGCAACTATAGTTTTACCACCTCTGTATTTAAGCATTACTATAGCACAAGAAGTAATTGTATTAATTTCTACAAACACATATCCAGTAAAAATATCATTGGTATATATTAGTGCAAAAAGAGAAGATAAAAGTAAACTAATCATACAAAAATATAAATTTGTTTTTTTCTCTTCTGTATCTTCAAAAATATGAGACATTCCACCTATCAATGACAATAACATAATTCCAGAAAAGCAAGTAGCCATTAAGCTTTCAAATGGGCCTATTCTAAGTTCATTGCCCCAAGGTGCGGGAAAATGACCCATCATAAAAGCGTAAGAAGTTTTTGTACTCAAAGTGAAAAGTAAAGTAATAAGTGACATAACAAAGGTTGCAAAAATAACTATGCATTGAAAATACATTGCTTTTTTTGGTTTTAAAATAGAACAAATTACACCACTTGATAAAGTCATAATAATTGTAAAAAAAGGAAAATTTTGACAAAAAGCAAGATGCTCCATATTATTCTTCCTCCTTACTAGCAATTCGAACAATCTTATCTATATCTAGAGTATGATATTTTTTATATAATCTAATAGTCAAAGCAAGCATAAAAGCTGTTACAGAAACACTAACTACAATTCCAGTTAAAACTAAACCAGCAGGTATTGGATTAATATATCTTTCAAAACTTGTATCATATGATCCATTTTCAAAAATAAGAATTGGTGCTACACGCCCTTGAATGTATCCTTTTGCTGCTAAAAATAAATATATTGCTGTATCCATAAAGTTAAAACCAATTATTTTTTTTATTAAGTTTCTATGGAGAAGTAAGGTTGTGAAACCTATTCCAAAAATAATTACTGCTGTGGTTTCATAAAAATTAGAAAATAGATTATTAAACATTTTACATATCTCCTTTTCTAAACAAACTATAAAAAGCATACATTGTACTACATACTACTAATCCTACACATATATTTAATGGAAGAATAAGCCCTGAGCTTATTATGTTACCAGCTATACCCTTTGGTATAATTGATTCAATATGATTTGCTCCTGTATAAAACGAATATGTTTTTAATAAGGCATATGCAATCAACCCAAAAAGTGAAATCCATTTAAATGTATTGAAATTAAAAAATTTTTCTATTTTTTCGTATCCAAAAGCAGTAAGATATAAAATTAAACCTGCTCCCATTATTGCACCACCAGAAAATCCACCACCAGCAGAGAGATGTCCATTTAATACTATATATATACCTAAAATCATTATTATAGGAAAAAGAATACTAGTAGCAAATTTTAATACTTGATTATCATAATCATAATACTTTTCATCATCACTTAAGTCTTGCAATTCTTTTAAATAATATTTTTTATTTTGATCTTTCTCTAATTTCAAAAGAATTATAACAGCAATTACTGCACAAAAAAGCACATGCGATTCACCCAAGGTATCAAATGCTCTATAGTCTAGTATTAAACCACCTACTAGGTTTACAGCACCTGTCTCTTTTAATCCCTCCGTTATATATCTTCTTGATACTTCATTATTAGCAGGATTTGATGGGTTTCCAAATTGTGGCAAAAATGATACAGTTAATAAAAGAAGTGTAATCATAATTAAACATGTTAAAATAGAAATAGCCATATATACTCTTCTATAATACATAATGCCAAATGTATTGAACCAATTTGTCATTCTTTGAAAAGCATTTTTTTCTTTTTTTGATTCCTCTAAAAAATATTTAGTAGATTCATCTATTGTAACATTTGATTTAATATTAACATTTTCATTATCTATTTTTAGCTTTTCATCGCCGTCAACCCATCTTTTTATTGCTTGAAAAAATTTATTCATTTTTTGCCTCCTCTATCTCATCTTCTGTATCTTCATCAATTGCATCAATTTTTTTTAATGTAGCAAAAAATAAAAGAGATGTTACACCAGCACCAACAGCTGCCTCTGTGATAGCAAGATCTGGAGATTCAATATTGAACCAAATTACAGACATTACTAATGAGTAAGACATATATATGACAATAGAAGTAAGAAAACCTTTTGTTAAACATACAACTAGAGCACATCCAATAAGAGAAAAAAGGAGTAAGGCAATAAAAATATTCATGATTCTTCCCCCTTGATTTCTTTATTTTTTAATTCTTTATTTTTTTCTCTTGTTTTTAATTCCATATTTACTATCATATAACTTGTTACTGGAGAAGAAATCCACAAGAGTACTATTATTATAATTAATTTTAGGCTTGCAACATTAAATCCCTCAAAAATAATTAAACCAATTAGTATAAGAGAAATACCTAAAGTGTCTGATAAAGCAGCAGCTTGCATACGCTCCAAAACAAATTTAAATCTAAAATTTCCTACATTAGAAGCTATTACTACATACAAACCCATTATAATAACTATTGAAGCAATAATAATTCTTATAATATCCAATATCATTTTTTTTCTCCCTTTCTTGCATTCATTGAACCATGTTGAGCAAAATCTACAATATATATTTTACATAATACTATAACTGCTAAAAATGATAGCATTACATATATTAAATCTACATCAAAAAGACCATACTCTTGCAAATATGAAGCTAGAACAGCAATCATAATAATAACTCGAGTACCTATCATATTTACGCCAACTATTCTATCGGATATTCTTGGTCCAATAACTGTTCTAACAAATGATAATATTGTACTTATAGCAAGCACAATTAGAGTTAAAATCAAAATAATATTTTTTATTTGAACAAAGCTCATTCCACAATCTCCTTTCTTCCTTCATCCATTTCTCTTAATACTTTAACAAAAGGTGAGTTATCAATATTTTCAGACATTGATACATCAAGACAATGAACTGTATAATGATTCCCCTTAAGCTCTCCTACTATAGTCCCTGGTGTAAGAGTAATCATATTTGCTAAAAGAATATTACAAATTGGATTATTAAAATCAACTGAAAAATCAACTATTACTGGACTCATTTCTCTTTGTGGATTATATATCCAAGACATAGTATGAATATTCGCTTTGAATATTTCTATAAGCAAAACAAAAATTACTTTACATAATTTTGGAATCAATTTAATAAAAAGTATATCCTTTTTGAAACTAAAATCCATAAATTTGCACATAAAAGCATATACTAAAGAAGCAATTACAATTCCAAATATTACAATTTCAGTTGTTACTTTTCCATTAAATATTATCCAAATAAAAAAGAATATTACTAACATTTTTTCTCCTTAAAAAATTACTCTGTTACTATTTGTATATACATTGAATTTATTTCCTCTTGCAAAACCTATTAGTGTAATCCCAGCGTCTTTTGCGAGTTCTATCCCCATTGTTGTAGGTGCAGCTACAGAAATAAAAATTTTAATTTTCATTCGTTTAATTTTATCAATAATTTCAAATGGTTCTCTTCCACTAAATACTATTATTTTATCTTGAAGAGAAATATTATTAATAAGTGCAAAACCAGCAATTCTATCTATAACATTATGTCTTCCTATATCATTCTTTCTACAAAGAATTTCATTATTTGTACATAAAAATGCATTATGTACTCCCCCAGTTTTAATAAATAAATCAGATGTACTTTCTAATTCTTTAACAAATTCAATAACTTTTTCTTTAGTGATTTTTAATTTATTGTTTGTTTCCTTGTACTTTTTTTCTTTAATGAATCCCCTATTGTATGCAGCACCTAATGCTAATTCTTCTATGTCCCAAGGAGAAGAAGTTAAAGTAAACTCTGGGAAAAAATTACTTTTTACATTTGTCTTTATTTCTTCGACAATATAATCGTTTAATTTTTTCTTTTCTCCATTATTGAATCGAATTATTGATTTTTTTTTATAAAATGTATTTTTCATATATATTATAATTTTATCAAAAGATAAAATTTTATTTGTGGCGGGAGCATGTAAGAATCGAACTTACCTAAACGGGGTTAGCCGCTATTACCGGTTTTGAGGACCAGAGGGCACACCAGAACCCATCTACTCCCAAATTATTGCTTTTTTTTAATCAAGTATCTTTTATCACCATCTTTTCTTGTTATACCTTTTCTATCAAAATATTCTAGTAATGCTAAAGCAACTTTTCTTGAAGAAGATATTGAATCTCTATATTCAGATAATAGTATATCTTTATTTTCTCCTATTTCAAAAATTTTATCCATTTCAATATTTACATATTTTGAATGCATAAAATATCTCTCATCTAATCTTATTATTGTTTTAGATAAAATCATTGAAGTAAAAACTTCTTTGAAATTTTTATACTCTTTAAAAGTATCTGTTAATTCTACAAATGATGGAACATTTACATTTGCATCTAAAAAGTATTGTTCTATCTTTTGATGCAATACTTCATCGCTTTCTTTTCTGTATGGTTTAAAATCATATAAAGATATTATATTTTCATTTACTTTTACATTCTTTTTTTGTTTACATATATTAATTATATCTTCTGCTTCTTTTTTATAATTCTCAGTGCATAATTTTGTTTTGACTTCCTCTAAATTCATACCTTGAAGCATAGAATTATCATTATGAAAGTTAGATAATAATTTTATCAAATTTTTTCTTTTTAATTCAAAAAACTCTGTAGATAATGCTTTTTTATCAGAGATCATTATTACTTTTTTTTGATCTATTAAAATATTTAAGTCATTTTTTGATTTGGATTTATCTAAAAATTCTCTATTGATTATAGTTTGATAATCTAAATACATATTAGAAAATTCTTTTATTAATAAATACAAAATATCTATATTACTGCCTTTATCTTTAATTTGTAGGTCTTCTTTTGCATTATTTTTATTATGTCTTTTTTTTATTGCAAAAGGATCTATGACTCTTCCACCAGCTATTGTTTTATTTTCAATATTTCTTATTATAAAATGATCAAATTTTTTTAGTGCAATTTCTTCTACTAATCTTAATTGTGCATAAGTATTTTCGCCTTTTTTTAATTCATCTTTACCAAAAATTACAATTTTTGCTTTATATTCACCACTACCAATATATAAATTAATTTTTTGATTGTTTTTTATGTGTGCATAATCTGTATCAAGTAATTCTATATATATATCTATTATCATAGATGGATAAATTGAATCTTCAAGTGCAATAACATCGCCTCTTTTAAAATCTTCTTTATCTAAATTAGAAATGTTTAATGCTACTCTTTCATGGCATATTGCTTCACTTACATTGTTATTATGAACTTGTATGCCTCTTATTTTTATATTTCTTTTTTCTGGATAAAGCATAGCTTTTTTTTCTATATCTACTTTACCCTCTAACAAAGTGCCTGTTACTATAGTACCAAATCCTTTCATAGAAAAAATTCTGTCTATTGGCATTCTAAAAGCTTTATTAATATCATTATTATTTAATTTGACTAAGTCATTATCTATTTCATTTTTTAATTCTTCTATTCCATCATTAGTATACGATGAAACAGCAATCATTTTTTTATCATAAAAAAAAGTATTTTTTAAGTCTTCTTTAATTATTTCTTTTTGCATATTTATTAATTCATCATCAAGCAAATCTTTTTTTGTGAGTGCTACTATACCCTCTTTTATATCAAGTAGTGTTAAAATATCTATATGTTCTCTTGTTTGGGGCATAACGCCCTCATCAAGTGCTATTACTAATATAGCATAATCTATTCCACTAGCTCCACATAACATATTACGAATGAATTTTTCATGACCAGGAACATCTATAATTGATATAGTGCCAGATTTTTTTAAATCTACATAAGAAAAACCAATATCAATTGTGATCCCTCTTTTCTTCTCTTCCTTTAATCTATCACAATCTATACCAGTCATACTTTTTATTAATGCAGTTTTGCCATGATCCACATGCCCTGCTGTACCAATAATAATATTTCTCATTTGTTCCTTTGTTACTTGTTTAATTTAATAATCTCTTCCTTTATGATATTATAATCTTCTTTTTCTATTGTTCTAAAGTCTAAGAGGAAATTATTATTTTTTATTCTACCAATAATTGGATTGTTTGATAACCTAAATTTTTTTTCTATATCATTTACACTTAATTTATTTTTTTTAATAGATAAACAAACTGTTTTTAATTTTACTCCAGGTAAGCTTCCACCACCAACCTCAGATTCATCATCTATTAAATCTAATTCTATATCACTTATATTTTTACACATTTTAAGAAAATAATTTACTTCTTTTTTTATTTCTTCATAAGTTTTATTTATCATCTTTAAAGTAGGTATTTTTTTGTAATAATCTTCATCATCTCGATATACTCTTAAAGTTGCCTCAAGTGCCATAAGAGTCATTTTGTCTACTCTAAATGCTCTCATAAGTGGGTTCTTTTTTATTTGATCTATGTATTTTTTCTTTCCCATTATTATGCCAGCCTGTGATGCACCTAAGAGTTTATCACCACTAAAACATAAAATGTCTACTCCAGATTTAATTGCTTCATATATATTTATTTCATCATATATACCTATTTTTGACAAATCATAAAATAGTCCACTTCCTAGGTCAAAAATCAATGGTATATTATGCTTATTTGCTATTTTTTTTAATTCAATTATACTTGGTGATTCATTGAAGCCTATAATTTTAAAATTGCTTGTATGTACTTTTAATATAGCTTTTGTTTCTTCATCAATATTATTTTCATAATCACTAAGGTGAGTTTTATTTGTTGTTCCAACTTCTTTTAATATTGTATTACTTTCTCTCATTATATCGGGGATTCTAAATGATCCTCCTATTTCTACTAATTCACCTCTAGATACTAAAACATTTTTATTTTTTGTAAGTGTAGATAAAATCAAAAAAACTGCAGCTGCATTATTATTAACAACTATTGCTTCTTCTATATCAAACATCTCCTTAAGAATAGAATTAATATGAATATATCTTTCACCTCTTTCGCCTTTCAATAAATCGTATTCCAAGTTAGAGTAATTTTTAGATATTTCATATACTTTTTTTGCTGCTTCCTCCGGTAAATTTGCTCTTCCAAAATTTGTATGGAGTACAATACCTGTAGCATTAATTACTTTTTTTAAAGAGAAAGATGAATATTTTTCTATATTATTTTTTATCATAATATTTATTTCTTCTTCAGATGGCACATTATTTATTTTTTCTTCAATAATGTTTTTTCTAATTTCATCTAAAACATTTCTAATACAAGTTAGAACTGTTTTTTTTGAAAACTCATCTAATAGTTTTACACAAAAAAAACTGTTTTGTACAGTGTCTACTTTTGGTATTTTTTTTAATAATAGTTTTTTTTCCATAAAAATAATTTAAGAGTAAGCTTATTTTTGAATAAGCCTACTCTTAAATTTTGTATCAAATTTTATTTCTTCTTAGTTTTTCCATTGTAATAAGTTGTATGCAATAAGTGATGTGATTTTTCTCCATTTGGTTCACCAAAATAATCTTTGTAAATTTTCTTTATACTTGGATTATCATGAGATTTTCTTAATGGCAAGTTTTCATCATGCTTATATGTAGAATTTCTTCTATGATCTATAGCTTCAAATGTATCTGTATCCTCTAGAAGTTTAGGTTGTCCTCCTCCACTTACACATCCAGATGGGCAAGTCATTACTTCTATGAAATGATAATCATTCAATTTACCAGCTTTTAAATCTTCCATAACTTCTTTAACATTCTTTAAGCCAGTTACAACACCAACTTTGAGTGTCAAATCACCTACTTGTATAAGAGATGTTTTGATACCAGAATAGTTACGAACAGATAAGATGTTTACATCTGGAATAGCTTTCTTTGTTATAAGTTCATATCCTGTTCTAAGAGCAGCTTCCATAACTCCGCCACCTACACCAAATATTACTCCAGCACCAGTATAATCACCTAATGGAGAATCATACTCTTCATCTTTTAAATTAGCAAAATCTATACCTTTATATTTTATTAGATAAGCTAATTCTCTTGTAGTTAAAACAACATCAACATCTTTGAATCCACTTGATTTCATTTCTTCTCTATTACACTCATACTCTTTACAAGTACAAGGCATTACAGAAACACTAAATACATTCTCTGGTTTTATTTTGCTCTCTTGTGCTCCATATGTTTTAAATATAGGTCCAAGCATTTGTTGTGGTGATTTGCAAGAAGAAAGGTGATCTGTCATCTCTGGGTAGTTTAATTCCATAAATCTAACCCATGCTGGACAGCATGAAGTAAACATTGGTAAAACTCCACCCTTAGTAACTCTTGTTATTAATTCTGTACCCTCTTCCATAATTGTTAAGTCAGCAGAAAAGTCTGTATCATACACTTTATCAAAACCAACTTTTCTTAATGCTGCTGCCATTTTTTTATCTGCTAATGATCCAAGTGGGAATCCAAATTCTTCGGCAATAGCCATACGAACAGCTGGAGCAGATTGAACCATAGTGAATTTTGATTTGTCTTCTAATGCTTCTATTACTTCATTAATGTGAGTAACATTATATGCAGCAAATAATGGTTCTTTTACTGTTTCTGGTAAATTTCTTTCTTTTCTTACTTTTTCATAAGCATCATTGCCATGAGATACTATTGATACATAAGATTTGCATTTTTGTACGCATTGACCACACATTACACATTTATCTGTATTAATTTCTTGTGCTTCTCTTGGATTTCCTTCAATTGCATCTACTGGGCATACTTTTGTACACTCTTGACATCCTGTACATATATTTTTGTCTATTGTAACATAAGTCATACTCATTTCAATTCCTCCTTTCCAAATGATTTAGTTAAAGAAAGGCTGTAAGCAGATTTAATATTTTTTTCTTTTCTTTCTTTTTCTGGTTCTACTAATCTTAGTGCTTCATTTGGGCATACTCTTACACAAGCAGGTCCGCCATCAATACCTTGACATAAATCACATTTTGATGCACTTAATTGAGTATCTGTGCATCCAACTTGTGCAACTACTTTACCGTTTTTGCAAAGTGGTAAAAGTGATATTGCTCCAAATGGACAAGCCATCATACAATCTTTGCATCCAATACATTTTTCAACATCGACAATTACTTTATGGTCAATTCTGCAAATAGCATCTTTTTGACAAGCATTTAAGCAAGGTGCATCTTCGCAATGTTTACATTGTATAGGAACACAAAAACCGTCTCCTTTCGTAACATAAAGCTTTGGTGTTACTGGAATAGTAACTGTACCGACTGTTTTTCCTACACCATTAGTTTTCTTGTTGTGCTCTGCAAAACAAGCAACTTCGCAAGCCTTACAACCAGTACACTTTGATGTATCGCCGACTACATACTTCCCTAGTCTTAATTCCTCCATACGCTATCTCCTTTATTTTATTTTTTATTACTTACAAACTTTTTCAGCCTTTAAAGAAGCTTCGTTCAATTCTTTTGCTGTATTTTGTCTATTTTTCTCAACATTATTTATCAAGTCTTCTTCACTTACAACTTTTAATGCTTCGGTTGGACAAACAGCTACACAGGCAGGACCATCAGGGTTTTCTCTACATAAGTCGCATTTATTTGCTACGATTTTCTTTTCGCCTTTTGCTTGATACTCACATTTTACTTCTGTCATATCTATAGCACCAAATGGACATGCATTCATACAATTTTTACAACCTATACAATTTGTTGTATTAATTGTAACTACATTATCTATTATACTTATACAATCATTTGGACATACTGCTTTACAAGCTGGATCCTCACAATGTTTGCATTGTACAGGAACAGATATTGTTGCAGTTTTTACCATATGAAGTCTTGGATTAAATGAATAACTATCTGGATCTATTTCAAAAATATGTGAGCCTTCGTGTGATACTACACATGCTATCATACATGTTCTACATCCCATACATAAATCTGGGTTTCCTTTTACAAAATGATTCATATTATTTGGCCTCCTTTGCTTCAACATCTATTCCCATACGAGAACGAATGTTTCTATATTCTGTTTTTACATAGTTTTCGGCCCAATCTTGGTCATTAAGTTTTTTGATATTGACTGCACAATATTTATACTCTGGTGTATTTGAAATAGGATCTAAATTAGCAATAGTAAGTTCATTACATGCTCCAATCCACCATTGATATGTCATAGCAGTAGCACCCTCTTGCATTCTTTCTGTTGGTAAACATCTTGTCATACACCAACCACGCTTACTAAGTACTTTTACTATTTCACCCTCTTTTATGCCAAGTTTTTCACAATCTTTTTTATTCATTTGTATCCAACCTGGTTCATCTTCAAGGCTTCTTAATAATCTGCAATTTCCTGTCATTGTTCTGCATGAGTAGTGACCTACCTCACGAACTGTATTCAATGAATATGGGAATTCTTCAGATTCTAATTCTTTTGGTGTTCTCCACTCTGTAGCAAAGAATTTTCCTTTGCCATCTTTAGCTGAGAATTTACCAACATGTAGAGTAGATGTACCTTTATCGTCCATATCTTCAGACTTACATGGCCATTGTACTCCACCATACTCTTCCATCTTTTTATATGTAGCACCTATGAAGTTTGGACAAAGCTTTCTCATTTCATCCCAAATTTCTTCAGTGTTCTTGTAATGCATTTTGTATCCCATTTTTGTAGATACTTCAGATATAATATCCCAGTCGAGTCTAACTCCCTTAGGAGGCTCAATAACTTTTCTTACTCTTTGGAATCCTCTATCACAGCATGAATATACACCATCATGTTCACACCAAGTAGTAGCAGGAAGAAATACATCTGCAAATTCTGCTGTTTTATTCATAAATATATCTTGAACTATAACTAAGTCAAGCTTTCTTAGTGATTCTCTAACTTCTTCTAGATCTGGATCTGTTTGAGCTGGATCTTCTCCAAATATCCAATATGCATGAAGTTGTTTCTTAGGATCTTTTTCATTTAATACTTTCTCTGGTACATGAGTTAATGGTGTACCGTTTTCATTTGAAAGTTTTACTCCCCATGCTTTCTCAAATTTCTCTTGAACAGCTGGATCTGTAACAGCTTGGTATCCTGGATAATTGTTTGGAAGAGCACCCATATCACAAGCACCTTGCACATTGTTTTGTCCTCTAACTGGTCCAACACCTGATGCCCACTTACCTATATTACCAGTCATCATAGCTAAGTTAGCTAAGCCTTTAACAACATCAACTGCTTGTCCAAATTGGCAAACACCCATTCCATATAGAATTGCAGCTGGTTTAGTTGTTGCATACATTCTAGCTGCTTCTCTAATTTTTTCTGCAGGAATTTGAACTGTCTTTTCAACTGCTTCTGGAGTGTATCTATCTTGATCAATAACTTTTACAAAATCTTCCCAACCAGTTGTTCTTTCATTAATAAATGCCTCATCATATAATTTCTCACGATAAATTACATTAGATAATGCATAAACAAGAAGTAAATTAGTTCCGCCTTTTAATTGAAGATGTATATCGGCAATACGAGCGGCTTCAACTACTCTAGGATCTGCACAAATTATTTTTGCACCTTTTTGTTTTGCTCTAATGATTCTTCTTTGTACTATAGGATGAGAATCAGCTCCATTGTAACCATAATTCAAAATACATTTTGCGTCCTCTATTTCATGAACACCATTTGTCATTGCTCCTGAACCAAATGAATACTGTAGACCCGCTACAGAAGGAGCATGTCATATTCGAGCGCAATGGTCAATATTGTTTGTACCAATGCAAGCCCTCATAAATTTTTGCATTACATATACGGCTTCATTTCCAGGTGAACGAGCAGAAGCTGTACCCATAATTGAATTAGCACCATATTTTGCTTTAATCTTAGTTAAGTTATCAACTACAAATTGAATAGCTTCATCCCAAGAACATGGTTCTAATTTTCCTCCCTTTCCACCTCTTCTAATCATAGGTGAAGTAACCCTTTTTGAAAGAATTTGAGGATCATTTGTAAAATCCCAACCATAGTGACCCTTTAAACAAAGAGTACCTTGATTTGTTCTTCCCATAGCAGGCACTGCTTTTACTATTTTGTTGGTGTCTGTATCAACTGTAAAATCGATTTGACAACCAGCTCCACAATAAACGCAAGTGTTTCTTACTGTCTTAACTGCCATTGTTTATTTCCTCCTTAATTTTTTTATCTAATAAGTTTCCTTTTCAAAAAGGAAGGCACAGTCGTTTTCTTCTATACCCTTACGGATTACAGCCATAGGCTTTTATACCCTTAGGCAATAAACTCGGAAACAAAATAGCAATGTTATTCTTTATCTTCAATAACTTTCATACCAAAATTTTCAAATACTGGAATAAGTAAAAATGCTACTATTCCACTTGTAAATCCACCATTATAGAAATTTAAGAAATTGTACATAAGTGGTGTTGTCATAACAAGAAGTGCATGCATAAATCCTGCAATAATACCACCTTTAACTCCGTATTTACCAGATACTGGTGCAAGCCCAGATGCGAAGCAAAGACCTACTAAATATCCTTGAGTTGTAAGAGACCACTTTAGTGAACCAACGGCCCCACATTTAAATGCTATAATAGGAACAAATGATGCTACAGCATATCCTATCATTATTGGAAGCAATGTTCGTGGTTGAGCTCCGTTAGCAACAAATGCAAACATACAGAATATTGCACCCATTGTTGCACCATTAAAATTAGCTCTTGTAAATCCAAACACACCACTTTCATCAAATTTGATACCGCGTATTAATAAATAATAGCACAAAATAAATAATCCATATACTCCAAAATTTATTAAAGTGGTACCCATTCCATATTTTGCTGTGAAATCGGTTTTATATCCAGTAGACATAAATAAATCTTTATATTTACTCCAAGCTTGTTTGTCTAATTTCATACCCCAAATTATACAAATTAAAAATACTACAACACAGAACAATGATAAAAATAATTTAAAATTTGTACCTAAGTGTGTATTTGTAGTATTTGGAACTCCTGTAGCTGTATATAAAAGTGAGAACATAAGCATAGCCATAAAACCTGCTGCTGGGCCTGCATTATATAGATCGTATCCCTTATGAAAATTAGGTGCATGACCACATATTCCAGGCATCATAAATGCTACAACAATACCTAATGCTAAAGCTCCAACAAGCCCTAGAACAGTGAAATGAGGAACATAATTTGCATTTATTACACCATCTAAAATTGATTTGTTAATATCACCAGAAAGTGGATATCTAAATAATAATTCAGATACAAAAGGTGCTAATGCAGAAGAGAAAAATGCAAAATTTAAACATTTTCCAAACTCAATCTTTTTTACTTTAGAATATATGTATCCACCAAGAAAAAAAGGTAAGCAATTTAGTGCTGTCATACCAAATGGAGCAAACCCTACATTTAACCAATATGCTGCAACAGAAACTCCATTTGCATTTGTTTTAGTTAAATACATCAAAACTACTACTTCTAACCCTACTATTCCACAATTTAAGAATGTAGCAGCCAAACCACCTAATTCAAAATAATCCATAGTGAATTGTGATGGGTAAGTCCAAATTCTAATAAGTCCAGGTATCATATTGCCAAGGTCTTTGTAAATAAAACCAGCAATAACACCTCCGATAATAAAAGCACAAGAAAAAAATAATAGCACCTTTTTTATTATGCTACTATTATCCTGTTGTAAACCGTTATCCATAAATCCTCCTCATAATTATTATGGTGTTCTTTAAAACAACATCATTATTTTTATATTTTATTTAAAATATACTATTTTTTTAAAAATTTATATATATTTTTATGTTTTATTAACAAAAAAATTTTGATATACTCAATTGATTGCACTACACATTACATTTTATTATACTATTTTATTAAAAAAAGTAAATAGATATTGAACAAAAGTATATTGATTTTTTTTATGCACTTATTAATTTTTTTTTATACTTATAAATAAATTGTTCATAACTTAGTATTTTTATTGTAAATAATTATTTTTATTGTTTAATATAAGGTACTACTTTATAATTAAATTTCCATAAATTCTTTTTCCTTGACTTATATTTATTTTAATTTATAATAAGAATAAAGATATGGAGGAATAGATATGAATATAAATCAAATTGAATCTTTTATAAGAATAGCACAATATGGAAGTTTTTCTGCTGCAGCTAAAATATTATATATTTCTCAACCCACCATATCTCAACAAATAAAAGCATTAGAGGCAGAAGTTGGAGCAGAATTATTAATACGCTCTGGAAAAAATATTGTTCTTTCAGATGCTGGCAAATGCTATTTTGATTATGCAAAAAAAGTAATCGATAACAATAATTTAGGTTTAAGTGCATTGCAAGAGTTTACACACTCTTACAAAGGAGTGTTAAATATTGCTTCTTCTACTGTTCCTGCCCAATACACTCTTCCACAAGTAATAGCTGATATGCACACTTCTTATCCTGGTATAAAATACAATATTTCGCAAATGGATTCAGATAAAGTAATAGATACAATAAATGAAGGTATTATAGAAATTGGAGTTACATCTTCAATATATAATAATACTAATCTTCAATTTATTCCTTTTTCAGGCGATCATTTTGTGCTTATTGCTCCACGAAATTCTTTCTTTTTGCAATTCAAAAATAAAAAAATACCTAATGAAATTTTATTTAAACAAAATTATGTTTGGAGACATGAAGGATCAATTGCAAGAAAAACTGGGCTTACATTTTTAAAAAGCATTGGTTTCAATTTAGATACTATGAATATTGTAGCAGAAGTTCAAACAACAGAGTCAATAATACATGCTGTTTCTTGTGGCTTAGGTCTATCTGTACTTAGTAAAGTAGTAGTAGATAATTATGCAAACAAAGATAAGATTTTAGTATTTGATTATGATTCCCAATTGCTCGATAGAACATTTTTTGCTATATTTATAAAACAAAGAATTCTCACTCCAATATCAAAAGCATTTATAGATTTTATAAGTAACAATGATAAAAAATACTTACATAAATAGAAATATTTTATGTATTACTGTCATATATGTCTTTCAAATACTTTTTTGTTCTACTATAAGAAATCTTATTCTCATCTAGCTTATATGTTTCCAACCATTTAGGTGAAATTTGTAATCTTCCAGAGTTTGGATTAAATTCTTCAGACCAATTTCTATGGTCTTGCATATGCCCCTCACTAAAATCCACTTCCTCTAATGCATAACACTCTGTTTTATTTATTGCAATTTTCCTTTCACCATCAGTTGGAGAATCATTAAAGCTATAGTGTGTTTTAAGTATTAGATATGCTTTTTCTTGATCAGGATCTTCTACAACATAATCATTATATAAAATGTTTATAGCAGCAACTGCATAGTTATGAGATGTATTTTTTTGAACTTTAATATTTATTAAAAATAAAATATTTTTATATTTTGCATAACAATCATAACTTGAATTTAAGGTTGAATTATCATTAGCCAGCTTCGTAATAACTACTTCATTTGGTTCATTTTTGAATTTAGAAGTATATATACTTAATTTTGAAGTAACATATTCTTCCAAAAGAAAACCAATAGCAGTAGAAGTTTCTATACAATTATTTTTATTTGATAATAGATTATAATGCTCTAATTCTAATAACAATTCATCACCTGAAACTTGAAATATTGTGTCTAAATATTGCTTGATTTTCTTTTTTACTTCACAGATTGTTTCATAATATTTATTCATTATTGTTTTCTCTTTTTTCAAATGATTTTAAAATGGCAAGCCCTATTGCTTTTCCTAATAAACATGGAACTGCATTTCCTATTTGTACTAATTGCCATTTTTTTGAACCTTTAAATATAAAATCTTCTGGGAACGATTGCAAAGTTGCGAGTTCTCTTGGCGTCATCACACGATTAAGAATTGGGTGAACATTTACACCACCATGATTTTCTTTTACAGTGCAAGATGGCTTATTCCAATCAACTTTTTTCCATGCATCACTATAGTTACCATATAAACTTTTTCCAATGGGAATTTCTTTTAATCTTTTTTGCATTTCTTTACTTGTTTTTGAAAAAATATGATTGATATCTTTATTCTCTGGCATATTTAAATACTTTTTTAAAACATCACCTACTGTAACATAATTATCATCATTATAAATTGGGGAAGGATGAAAGTTTTTAATTCCTAATCTATTGCCAATAAAAATAACTCTTCTTCGCTGTTGTGCAACACCATAATCAGCACTATTTAATACTGTAACATTAATTTGATATCCTATCTTAATATAATCCGATATTATTTTCTCTTCGATTTTACCACCCATCATTGAGCGTAAACCCTCTACATTCTCCATTAGCACATAATCAGGTTTAACTCGCTTTACAATTTCTAACATATCAAGATATAAAGAATTTCGTGGGTCAGCAATTATTCTATTTCCTGCAATACTAAATCCTTGACAAGGGAATCCACCAGCAATCAGATGAATGTGCTTTCCTTTTACAGAATCAATTAATTCTTTTTTAATTTTTGAATCTCTAATGTCTCTATCATTAACATTCTCATCAAATCCTTTTATTTTAGAAAAATTATATTTATAAGTTTCTACTGCTTGTGGCATTATTTCAACAGAACCTACTGGTCTCATTCCAGCCATTGTTAATCCACAAGATAGTCCTCCAGCACCTGTAAATAAATCTATAAAATTAAAATCTTTTAATTGCTTATTGTTTTCCCAAGCATCTATGCTTTTCATTTCTTTTTGTATATTTACAAAGTTTACTACATCGTTTTTTTCATCTATTATCTTTTTACATGAAATTTTTTCTGTTTCACTTGTAAATTCTTGATAATCTTTATCAAGTTCATTTTTCCAATTTTCAAAACTTTTTTGATCTATCAAGTATTTATTATTATTTTTTACACTTTTTAACTTGCCACTTGCTACTTCTCTACGCACAAATTTGACTGATTTATTAATATTCTTTGCTATTTCATCAATTGAATATATTTCTGCTTTGTTATTTGCTTTTTTAATACAGTTAATCATTTTTACTCCATTAAATTATAATAATCCAATTGCTACATCTACAATATTTTTTTCTGTTAATCCATAATGTTCAAATAAATCATTAGGTGTTCCTGATTGACCGAATTTATCATTAATACCTACCATAGCAAATTTACAATTTGATTTTCCAGCTAATACTTCAGCTATTGCAGATCCTAACCCACCTATTATACTATGCTCTTCTATACTTACTATTGCTTTACATTTTGAAGCTGATTCTAAAATTATGTCTTTATCTATTGGTTTAATTGTATGCATATTTATTACTTTTACACTTATTCCTTTAGTATTCAAATAAGCTGCTGCTTTTAATGCAATAGGAATCATAAGCCCGCAAGAAATAAAACAAATATCCTCTCCCTCTTTTAATACATTAGCTTTTCCAACAACAAAAGGAGTATCATCATTTGTTACATCCTCACAAACTGGTCTTGCTACTCGAATGTATACTGGCCCTACAATTTTACTTGCTTCATATACTGCTTTTTCTGTTTCTTTTGGATCACAAGGAACTAATACAGTCATATTGGGAAGCACTCTCATTAAAGCTATATCTTCTATTGATTGATGTGAGCCACCATCTTCTCCTACGCTTAATCCTGAATGCGAAAAACCAAATTTTACATTTGCATTTGCATAACATACGCTATTTCTAATTTGTTCATATGCTCTTCCAGCTCCAAACAGTGCAAATGTAGAACAAAAAGGAATATATCCTGCATATGAAAAACCTGTAGCCGCACATATCATATTTGTTTCTGCAATGCCCATATCAAAAAATCTATCGGGATGTGCTTTTTTAAAAATTGATGTTTGAGTTGCATTTGCTAAGTCTGCATCAAATACTACTATTTTTTTATTTTCATCTCCTAGTTTTACTAATGCTTCTCCATAAGCTACTCGTAGTGATTTACTCATTACATAACCTCCTTATGTGCATCCAAGTATTGCTCTTCATTCATTGCTTTTCCATGCCAGATAGCATTGTTTTCCATAAAAGAAACTCCCTTTCCTTTTATAGTTTTACAATTAATAAACTTTGGTTTATCTACTGTTTTCTTTTTTAATGCACTAACAATTTCTTCAACATTATGCCCATCTACTTCAAAACATTCAAATCCAAAAGAATCAAACTTTTTTGTAATATTTCCTATAGACATTACTTCATCATTTGAACCGTCTATTTGCAATCCATTATGATCAAGTATAAATATTAAATTATCCAATTTATAATGACTTGCAGCCATAGCTGCCTCCCAAATCATACCCTCATCACATTCGCCATCACCAATTAATGCATAAATATTATATGTACTTTTTTCATATTTTCCTGCCATAGCCATACCTACAGCTATAGAAGCTCCTTGACCAAGTGAACCAGTATTCACATCTACTCCTGGAGTTTTTTTACAATCTGGGTGTCCTTGCAATATGCTTCCAAATTTCCTAAGTGATTTTAATTCATTTTTATCAAAATAACCTTTGTCTGCAAGTATCGCATATAGTGCTGGGCAAGCGTGCCCTTTGCTCAATACAAAACGGTCTCTATTTGGATCTTTTGGATTAGTAGGATTTATATTCATAACATAGTAATACAATGCTATTAATATTTCTACACAAGAGAGAGAACCTCCTGGATGACCAGATTTAGCACTATATAAACTTTCAATAATATCTCTTCTTATTTCTTTTGCTTTTTGTATATTATTCATATTTTCCTCTTTCATATTGATTTGTTTTAATATTAACAAATATATATTTCTTTGTCAATTGAATAAGAATTAAAAATATGATATAATAATATAAATATGAAAAAACCAGCTATTCGAAGAATTAAATATATTATTCCTACAACATTTCAAGGAAGAACTATTTTAGATTTTTTAAAATCTATTGGTTATTCTAGAAATGTTATTTCTCATCTAAAAGAAACAGTCAATTTAGATGTATATAAAGTACTAAAAGGCAATGAAGAATTTACATTGGATATTGTAGAATTAAACAATTCAGATAATATAATACCAATTCAAATGCCTATAGATATAATTTATGAGGATGATGATATGGTTGTTGTTAATAAAACATCCAATATGCCTACTCATCCATCACATAACAATTTAGAAAATACTCTTGGAAATGCACTTCAATATTATTATCAAGATAGAAATTTTGTTTATAGACCAATAAATCGCTTAGATAAGGATACGACAGGAATAGTAATTGTAGCAAAAAATATTCTTTCTGCAAACTATCTTTCTAATATGCTTATTAATTTTCAATTATCAAAAACTTATATAGGTATAGCTAAGGGCAATATTTACAATATTATAAATAAACCAGAAATATTGGGAACACATATTCCAGTTCACGATTTATCTAGAATTTTAAATGTTTCTTTTGAAGTTAATTTGCCTATTAAAAGAGAAAACTTAGAATCAGTTAGGAGAATCGTTTCTCCCCAAGGAAGTGAAAAAGCAATAACAAAAGTTATTGCTTTAAAATATAATAGTGAAAAAGATTTATCCTTATGTAAATTTAAATTGTTTACTGGTCGTACTCATCAAATAAGAGTTCATATGTGTCATCTAGGCTACCCACTGATTGGTGATTTTTTGTATAATCCAGATTATACATTTATTAATCGACAAGCTCTTCATTGCAATGAAATATATTTTATACATCCAATTATAGGAAAAATGATTCGTATAATTGCAAAGATGCCAAAGGATATGAAAGATATAAATATTTAATTATTGTCTATTAAAAATAATCTTACCTCTTAAGATTATTTTTTGTATATTCATTTTTTCATCTACCAAAATAAAATTAGCAACTTTTCCTATTTCTATTGACCCATACTTATCATATACACCAATCTCTTTTGCTGGATTTTTTGTAGCCATAGCTATTGCTATTTCTTTTTTTATTTTGGCTTCTTTTATAGCATATTTCATACAATCATATAAATTAGTAATTGATCCTGCTAATGTATTATTTAATAAATAACAAGCATTATTTTTTACAATTACTTTTTGATTTGTAAAATCAAATTCGCCATAATTTAACCCTGTTTGTCTTAATGAATCACTAATTATTATTACATTATCTTCTCCGAAAATTTGTAATGCTAATCTAATCATTGGAGAAGAAACATGCACTCCATCTGTTATTATTTCAACTTTTATATTTTTTTTATCAAAAGCTGCCGATATTATTCCAGGTTTTCTGTGATGAAGAGAGGGCATAGCATTATATAAATGAGTAATATGTGATGCTCCATAATTAAATGCTTCAATTGCTTTATCATAATCACAATTAGTATGTGCTAAAGAAACTACTATCTCTTTACTTACTTTTTTTATAAAATCTTCCGATGGAGAAATTTCTGGTGCTATATCTACGATTTTTATAATATTTCCAGATATATCTTGCAATTCTTTATAAAAATCATAATTTATATCAATTAAGTATTTTTCATTTTGTGCTCCTTTTTGTTCTTTTGACAAAAAAGGTCCCTCCATATTTATTCCTAAAAAATCTGCTTCATTTTCTTCTCTTTTTTTATTATAAAATAAATTTGCATTTTGCATTATTTTTTTTAATTCGTAAAAAGCTAGGCTCATGCTTGCAATACAAATTCCTGTTACTCCATGAAGAGCTTCATATTTTGATATTTCAGATAATGATTCATTTGTTGCATCACAAAAATCATATCCATTAGCTCCATGAAAATGAATATCAATTAGACCAGGAATAGCATATAATCCTGTAGCATCTATTTGTGAATCTTTGAGCGAATCTTCTCCTACAAATAAATCTTCTTTTATATAAATATTATCTATATAAAAATTATTATCTTCTTTAAATACAAAAGCATTTTTGAATATCATTATCTTTCTAACTTCTTTACACTTTCTTTTGTATCATTTAATAATTTATCTACTAACTCTTTTGCACTCTTTTCTAAATTAAAACCTATTTCAGAAATAGCAGCTAAATTTGCTCCTGCAATCACTTCCATATTACTTTTCTCAAATGCAATTTTTACAGATTCATTGAAAGGAGAACCTCCCCTTAAATCACAAATAAATAAAATATCATTATCTTTTATTTCTTCTACTGCCTTATCTAGCTTCTCTCTTAAACTTGTAGATGAATCATCCTTGTAAAAATCTACAAAGTAAAAACCCTCAACAGAACCTGTAATTATTTCCAAAAAGTCTTTTACACTTGAAGCATATCTTCCATGCCCAACTACTATAATTTTTGTCATATAATTATATCCTTTTATTTAAATTTTTATAAACACTTTCTAACAAATCCTTTGTTTTGTTTTAATAATTCTAACGAATCATTTTTATTTTTATTTGTTAATATCATTACAATTGCGCATTTTATGGAACCATTTGCAAAAGATAAATTTTTTAAAGCTGTTTCTTCACTACAATTTGTAGCATTCATTATTATTCTTTTTGATCTATCTACTAATTTTTGATTAGTAGCTTGCATATCCACCATAAAATTTTTGTATACTTTTCCTATCATTATCATAGATGTAGTAGATATCATATTTAATATCATTTTTTGTGCTGTTCCTGCTTTTAACCTAGTAGAGCCAGTGAGTATTTCTTCTCCTGCACATACTTCAATTGCTACATCTGAAAATTTTGACATTTGTGAATTTTTATTGCAAGATATACTTATTGCTTTTGCATTTATTTTTTTTGCATATTTTAATGCGCCAATACAATATGGAGTTCTACCAGATGCAGCTATAGAGCATACTACATCTTTTTCACTAAAATGATTATTTATCAAATCATTTATTGCTAATTCTTCTTTGTCCTCTGCTCCCTCAACTGCTTTAATAAAAGCACTCTCCCCACCAGCAATTATTGCTTTAAAATCATCATTAGAGGAAAAAGTCGGAAGTAATTCAACAGCATCCATAATAGCTATTCGACCAGATGTACCTGCTCCTACATAAAATACTTTCCCGCCAGTTTGTAATGAAAGTACTATCAAATTAATTGCTTTTTCAATTTGTGGAATAACTTCTTTTATTGTATGAATTATTTTTTCATCCTCTTCATTCATCAAATGTAATATTTCACTTACACTCATAGAATCAAGATTTGAAGATTTAGGATTTGGTGATTCTGTAATTAGTTTTCCTAAATTTTCATTATTCATTATGCATATACTCCTGTTTGATACCCAACCCAAGTAAGTACTATAGCAATTATAAATATAATAAGCATTAATTTAATAGGAGAAAATTTCTTTTTTGAGTATAAATAATAAACTCCTAAAGTAAGAAGAAGTGGTAACAATTTTGGGAAAATATTGTTTAGCATATTATCTGCATTAAATAATACAACATTTGGAATTGTAGTATTAGTTGTAGCATCAAATACATCTTTTACCACTTGAATAGGTAAAGAGAAAGAAACAAATGAGGCTGTAAGAGCACCTGTAACTAATAAACCAAGAATTGTCATGCTTTGAGTTAATCTATCAAGCTTGCCATTTGCCATAAGTGATTGCATCCCATCGAGCCCCGATTTATAACCAAGTTTAAATAAATATTTACTTAAACAAAATGTTCCAATAGGATATACTATCATATATACTATAGCACCAAGCCAAGACATTTGAGAATTAGATTGTGAAATAGATAAGCATATAGTAAGTAATATAGGGATAATAGTAGCAACCCACAAAGAATCTCCAATAGCTGATGTAGGTCCAATAAGTGCTACTTTTACAGAGTTTATGACTTCAATAGTACATTTTCCATTTGCTTTAGCTTCTTCCAAAGCACATACTATACCATTACATATTGATCCTACTTGAGATTCTGTATTGAAAAGTGTAATATGTCTTTTCAATGCTTCCTTTCTATCCTCTTTATCTTCATATAATTCTTTTATTACAGGAGCCATTGATTGTCCAAAAGCCATTCCCAACATAGACTCTGCTTGTTGTGAGCATCCATTAAAAAAGAACCAATTAAGAAAAGATTTATTTAAAGTTTTATTAGATAATTTCTTTTCCATTATTTTACCTCCTTAGAATCCATGAAGAAATATAATACTGCAATTATTACTCCAACTACTGCTGTAGCCATAGTAGACAAACCAAAGTATGTTATTAATATAAAACCAAAAAGGAATATTACTATTTGATATTGTTTCTTCCAAAGGAAAGATAAAATAATTCCCATTCCGAGTGCTGCCATCATACCGCCAAATATTCCAAGTGTTGTAGTTATCCAAGAAGGAATAAGTGATACAAAATCTGCTTGTTTAGATGCTGCATTCATAGATGTAAGAACAACAATTGCTGGTACTACTCTGCATGTAAAACCAATAATTTGACCAAGAACTACATTTGGAATATACATTTTATCTACTTCACCATCTTCTGCATATTTTTGTGCAACTCTGTTTAATGGTAAATTTAAAGCATAAGATACATTCCACATCAATTGACCTACTAAGCCACCTATACCAGCAAAAACCACAGCTAATCCAATAAGCTCTGTAGGTTCTAAATTTTGACCAAAAAATAATGCTCCTGCTGTACCAATATAAGTTGCATATGAAAGATCCCATGCAACAGCGCCTCCAGGAGTTACATTCCCCATATACATAATTTGTAATGGAATACCAACTATCATTGCACTTTGTACATCACCAAGTATTAAGCCTACAATAAAAGATGCAACTAAGGGTCTACCTAAGTTGTACCAACCAATTGTATTGCCTACAATAGAACCTATTGAGCCTAAATAAATAAAAATTGCAATTAGACTAATTTGTACCAAATTTAATTCCATACTTACCCTCCTAAAAATTTATATTTTTTTAATGCCTTCTTCCCATTTTTTTCCTTCTTTATTCGGCAATTGTTGAAAAATAACTTTGAATCCATCTTTTACTAGAATATTTACATCTTCTATATCTTTATCGCTCAAATAAAAAATACCTGTAGCTTCTTTAATTTGATGATTTGTATCATCTCTTTTTGACATATTCCCAAGAAAAATTTCAAAAGTATTATTAATGACATTTTTTATTTCTATCAATTTTTCTATTGACTTCACTATAATTAATCTATTATTATTTGATTCTTCTTTAATTTTTTCTTTTGCTTCATCAATAGTTAAAATATTAGCATTGTACTCTTTTGGTACTCCCATAGTTAATATGTTCTTTAGCATAGAATCACTTGCAGAAATATCATCAATAGCTATTATTTCATTTATAGATAATGTAGGGCACCAAGCCACAATTGTTTGACCATGTATTAATCTGTCATCTACTCTAATATATGTTTTTGCCATATTTTATCTCCTAATTTTAAATTTCATTTTCTATAAGACTAGCATACATGTAGCAAACAGTAGGTGCTTTAGACCCACTTTCTATTTCTCTAATTTGTAAATTTGTTTTATAATAATTTTGATATGGAAAGTCATTTATTTCGCCTTTGAATACTTGATAAGAATTCAATGCATCAAACCATTTTTTTGTTTCTTCTTCACTCATTGTATAATATGCTTGTGGAATGAAACCCACCAAATCTTCAAAAGTTTCACCATACAATAATTTTATGTTTGATCCCTCTCTTCTCATCTCTTTTATTGCTTTTGTAACTGCATCGTGCGTATTTATATGTCTAGGGTGCATAGACCCTCTCCAATGCGTAATAACTAAATCTACTTCTTCATCCATAAAATATCTTTTTAATCTTAGTGAAAACTCATCTAAGGTTGGCATATTTGATGATACATAACCAAGCCACAAAAAATCTGCACCTAAGATTTTTGAAGCTTGTTCGTTTTGTTTTAATAATTCTTCCAAATAATTTTTCTTCTCTTCTTCACTTGCTTTTGGATCTTCGAGTCTACCTTGTGTTACATGAAGAAGAGAACATTTTGCTCCTATAGAAGCATATTTAATAATTAATGGTCCACCAAGAAGTTCTGCATCTAGTGAATGTGCACCTATTGATACCACTCTTTTTATTTTGTTCATAACTCTTCCTTTTTATTAATTATTATATATCTTTTTTAAATTCGACGCAAGTTCTTATTACTTCTAAATCATGCCTTAAATAATATCTTTTTCCAGGTTCATCTGTAGTTACAAAAAACATTCTATATATTCCTTTTTTAGACATTTCATACATTCCTAAATCAAGTAGTATTGAACCTAATCCCATATTTCTGTCCTTACTTGATACTCCTATTGGACCAAATCGCATAGGATTTTCATCAATTTGTCTTAATGAAAAACCACATATTTTTCCATCCTTATTCAATACTAATAAGCAAACATCTTCTATTCTTTCATTTTGCATTGCTATTAAAGCATTTCTCTTCCACCCACCACCAAATTCTTCTTTTAAAAAATCCAATAATTCAAGAGCATACTTATACTCAAAATTAATAAATTTATATCCTAATTCTTCGGCACTTTTTTTCTTTTCTAAAGTATCTTTTGGTATTTGATATCCATGCAAAGTTTTACCCATAGAAAAATGTTCGCCTATTGATTTATAATTCCTTTTTGTAAAAAAATTAATAGCTTCTGTATAATTATCTTTATCTATTCCCCAAAAAAAATAATTTGGCGAGTATGCACAAAGAGTAATACTTTTTATAGATAATTTAATTAATTCTTTTTCTAAACAATTTAATAATGAAGACCCTATTCCTTTGTTCCTATATCTTTCATCTACAAATAAAACATTTATCCACCCTCTATCTGGCTCTAAGCCTCGTTCTAAGTATGGAAATTTTCTTTTTGTAGCATATCCAAAAGCTACTATTTTTTCATCCTCTTCTACTACAAATGATAATTTATTATCAAAATTATCATCAAAAATTGCTTGTCTTCTAAATTTTTTTATATCAATATTATCTTTAATTAATGTTCTATTCCATAAATCAATTACTTGTGTTTCATCTTTCATTTCAAAATTTCTAATCATTTTTTAGCCTTTCATAAAAACATTAAGCAGCCTTTTTTAGACTGCTTTTTTAATCATAATATTTTATAAAGTACCAAATATAAATTATATAATAAGCAATACTATTTGTAATTGCATTAATATTGAATAAAGTTTATTATTGGCAATTCATATTTGTAATACCACAAGATTTATCTTCATCATCTTTATTGCAATTCATATCTGTTATGCTACAATCTTTTTCTTCATCTCCTAAACAATTCATATCTTGTAATTTACAAGAGTCTTCATCCTTGTTTGATAAATCATTTTGTTTGTCTTTAAAATTATAATTTTTATTATCTACCATTTTTTTACCTCCAAAATGTTTTCTTTCATAATTTATTTTTTAATATTATTACACTTCTTCTAAATATCTAACTAAAACATCATTCTCTTTAGCACCTTTAATTATTATATCTCCGTTTACTAATACAAGGGGAACTCTTTCTATTTTATATTGCTCTATTAACTTTGGGTAAAGATTCGCATCAATCATTTGAGCACTAATGTTTTTATTCCACAAAGCAAATTGTTGCATAGTTGAAACGCATTGAGCACAGTGATGACAAGATAAAGATACACAAATTTGTATGTTTAATATCTTATTGATTTTTATAATTCTTTCTTTAAGTTTTTTATCGAAATCTAATTCTTTATAACCTATATGATATAAGCATGCTACAAAAGAATTGATTTCTTTACCACCTGGAACTCCAGAAAATGAACATCTTGTTGAAATATCATCTACAAAAACTTCTGTATAAGGTAAAAAGGAATTATTATTATTTATTTCATATTCAAACGAAATATTTTCATTCATTTCTTTAATTTCTTCCATTAATGATATTAACTCTTTACCTATGTCATTTTCTTCGATTATAGATTTTATTTTTATTTTTTTATTTATATCTTTTAATACATTTGATACTTTTGTTTTTGTATCTTCATCTAAGAACATATATTCCCCCAATGTTATAATATGCCTACTAAATCAATACTTGGTTTTATAGTATTTTCACCAGGGTGCCAATGAGCTGGGCATACTTGATCACCATTTTCATATACAAATTTTGCTGCTCTTAGTTTTCTTAATAATTCTTCTGCATTTCTTCCTATTCCATTTGAATTAATTTCATAAAGCATTATTTTCCCCTCGGGATTAAAAACAAAAGTAGCTCTTAATGCTTGACCTAATTCCTTTATTAATACTTCAAAAAATATAGCTATTTCTCCAGTTGGATCAGCAAGCATAGGGTATTTTATTTGCTTTATTGTATCACTTGCATCAGCCCAAGCCTTATGAACAAAATGCGTATCACATGAAATTGAATATATTTCACAATTTTCTTTTTTAAAATCTTCATAATGATCTTGCATATCTTTTAATTCTGTAGGACATACAAATGTAAAATCTGCTGGATAAAAGAAAAAAATTCCCCATTTACCAAGAACATCTTTTTTAGTAATAATTTTAAATTCATTATTTTGATAAGCATTTAACTTAAAATCCAATATTTCTTTTCCTATAAATTTATTCAAATTATTTTCTCCTATTATGATAATCAATAATTATATATGATGTGAGTACCTTTTTCAACTGCATTTTTTTATTTCTCTAGTAGCTACTACATTAACACCTGTATTTGCTACATTATTTAAAATTACTGTTCCTACCTTTATCGGTGCATTCACTTTAATATTTTTTAACTCTTTAATAACATCAATTATTTTAGATTTTGGAATATCATTTGCAGTTTTTACAGACAAGGTTATTTTATCGCCACCATTTACATAAACAGAGCTTGTAACAATTCTTGTTGGGTTTGTTACTTCTTTTCTCGCATAAATTTCACCCTTTTCACAAGTATAACCATCAATTTCTAGAGTATTGTTATTTGATATAATTACATTAATTTGGCAACCCATAGGGCAACCTATACATGTTAATTCTTTCTTTTCCATTTTATTTTTCCTCTATCTTAATAACAATATTTTTAATATCTTGATTAATTAAATCTTTTTTCTTAAGGAATACTTGTTCCATCTCTCCGGGTGCAAGTATTTTTTTGTTATTTTCAAATACTTTTTTGTCATCATAATATATTGTTATTTTTTTATTCTTATATATATTATCTACTCTAAATCTTACTACTTGGATATCACTCATTTTTTTTGCATCAATCTTTTGAGGAATTGTATATCTTACACCATCTTTTGCTATAATATTTATATAATTTTTTTCTTCCTCACTTGTATTTGTAATGTAATCATATGCTTTTTCGCCAGCTACTTTTGCTTCTTCCGACACAAAATCAACTAAATCATGCACATGCAATACATTGCCACAAGCAAATACTCCTTTTTCACTTGTTTCTAATGATTCATTTACTATTGGTCCACTTGTAACTTTTGATAATTCAACTCCCATTTCTTTAGATAATTCATTCTCTGGAATTAGTCCTACAGATAAAAGCAAGGTATCACAAGTATACTCTTCTTCTGTCCCTTTAATTGGTTTCATTTTATCATCTACTTCTGCTATAACAACTGACTCTACTCTATCTTTTCCTTTAATCTCAACTACAGTATGCGATAACTTTAATGGAATATTAAAATCATCTAAGCACTGAACTATATTCCTTTTTAATCCACCAGAATAAGGCATAATTTCAGCAACCACTTTTACTTTTGCTCCCTCTAATGTCATACGGCGTGCCATTATCAAACCAATATCTCCTGAGCCTAAAATTACTACTTCTTTTCCTGGCATTAAACCCTCAATATTAACCAGTTTTTGTGCTGTTCCAGCAGAATAAATTCCAGCTGGGCGATAACCAGCAATATTTAATGCTCCTCTAGGTCTCTCTCTACAACCCATTGCGAGTATTATTGCTTTTGCTTTGTATTGTTGAAGCCCAGATTCTTTATTTATTGTTGTTATGATTTTTTCTTTTGAGATATCAAGAACCGTAGTATGCAATTTATATTGAATTTTTCTTTCATCAATTAAATCAATATATTTTTTTGCATACTCTGGTCCTGTTAATTCTTCTTTGAATGTATGTAAACCAAAACCATTGTGTATGCATTGGTTTAATATTCCTCCAAGTTCCTTATCTCTTTCTAATATTAAAATATCTCTTGCACCTTTATCGTATGCACCTATAGCTGCACTTAGTCCAGCAGGACCACCACCAATAATAACTATATCTACATTTTTCATTTATAAATTCTCCTTTATATTCCCACAACATATTGGAGATGATTTATTATCTTTTGTAATTTCTTTTTTACTTTTATTTAATTCTCTAGACAATATTTCCATAGTATAAGGAGTACAAAATCCTGCTTGGCATCTTCCCATACCTGCAGTAGTTCTTCTCTTTATGCCATCAAGAGTTGTGGCTCCCAAAGGTCTATGTATTGAATCAACAATTTCGCCCTCTGTAATCTTTTGACATCTACATACAATATTGCCATACAAAGGATTTTCTTTAATTAATTTATTAGCAACATCAAGAGGTAGTTTATTTATTTGTACTATTCCTTTTCTTTTGTTTACAAAATTTTTCTTTTTATTCATGTTTAAAATATTATTACAAATATTTGCTACCATTTCTCCTATAGCAGGGGAAGAAGAAAGACCTGGAGATTCAATTGCAGCACAGTCTACAAATCCTTTTACTTCACTAGATTCTTCTATAATAAACTCATGATTACTTTCATGCGCTCTTAGTCCTGCAAATGATGTAATAACTTTTTTTATAGGTACATTTTTTAATGTTACCATACATTTTGTCATTACTTCTTCTAGACCCTCTATAGTAGTATTCTTTCCATCTTTATCATTTATATCTGTAGCTGTTGGTCCAACAATAATATTGCCATGCACTGTAGGCGATACTAACACACCTTTACCCATTTTTGATGGAAGTGCGAAAATAGTCTTATGAACATAATCACCTACCTCTCTATCAAGTAAAACATACTCTCCTTTTCTTGGTGTGATTTTCATTTTTTTACTACTAACCATATTATGAATTTCATCAGCAAAAAGACCTGCTGCATTAACAACTACTTTTGATTCATATTTTTTTTCAATATTATCATTGATGGCTTTTACTATTACAACAAACTTATCTTCTTCTTTATTAATATTAATCACTTCTTCATTAAATATAAATTCTACCCCATTTTCACAAGCATTTTCTGCGAAAGCATATGTTAATGAAAATGGGCAAATGATACCAGAACTTGGTGCATAAAGTGCGCATATTGCATTATCTGAAATATTTGGTTCCATTTTTACTAATTCATCTCTCTCAACAATACGAAGCCCTTTTACTCCATTTTTTATGCCTCTATCATAGAGATTTTTTAATGATGGTCTGTCTTCTTCACTTACGCACACTACTAATGCACCATTTTCAATATAATGAATATCTAGATCTGAAACCAACTGTTTTATTAATTCATTTCCGCGTACATTTAGTTTTGCCATAAGAGTGCCCTCCGCAGCATCAAAACCTGCATGTATAATAGCAGAATTAGCTTTGGAAGTTCCACAGCATACATCACTCTCTTTTTCTATTAGTAAAAACTTTCCCTCATATTTTGATATTTCTCTTGCAATTGCACAGCCAGAAACACCACCACCAATGATAATTATATCATACATAAGTAATCTCTCCTCTTAAAGAGTAATTTAAAAAATAACATTTACTTTTTTATTATTATAATTTAAGAAAAAATACTCAAGGTAAAATTCCCATTCCTTGCAAAGAATTAGCTAAAACTATAGCTATTAAACCACCAATGATTGGTCCAAAAAGAGTTACTGGAGCATATGACCAATTTGAAGATCCTTTGCCTTTAATTGGTAAAATAGTATGTGCTAAACGAGGTCCTAAATCACGGGCTGGATTAAGTGCATAACCAGTCAATCCACCGAGTGACATACCTATAGACATAATGATTGCAAATACTTGTAAATTACTAATATCTGTTGTACCTTTTGGTAAACCACAAATTGCAAAAACAAGAACAAATGTAGCTACTGCTTCTTGAATAATATTTAGAGGCATATTAGGAACAGATGGTCCACAAGAGAATACTCCCAATTTTGTTGCTTCTGATTCTGTAGCATCAAATTGATCTTTAAAAATAATATATACAATACAAGCTCCAACAAATGCACCTAAAAATTGTGATGCAATATAACCAGGTACTAAAGCCCAAGAAAATCTTCCACCTGCTGCAAGAGCTATTGTTAATGCAGGATTAAATGAAGCACCAGAAGCAGCTCCAAATATAAAAGCAGGAATCATAACAGCTAAGCCCCAAGCTATAGTAATTTGAATAGAGCCAGCACCTTTCATTCCAGATTTATTCAATGTTACATTTGCTACAACACCATCGCCTAAAAGAATAAGCATCATAGTTCCTAAAAATTCTGCTATAAAAGCGTTCATATCTTATCTCCTTTTTTATTTTTATTATTTTTTTTATTCTTTATCCCAGCCAAAAGAACGTTTTACAGCTTTATTCCATCCTTTTATTTTTAATGCTCTATCTACATCACCTATTTTAGGTGAGAATTCTTTATCTATAGCCCAATTTTTTATTACATCACTTTTATCTTTCCAATAACCAACAGCTAAGCCAGCAAGATAAGCTGCTCCCATTGCTGTAGTTTCTACACATTTTGGTCTTTGTACTTTTGAACCAATTAAATCAGATTGCATTTGCATAAGTAAATTATTTGCTGAAGCACCTCCATCAACTTTTAATGCAGCAAGTTCAATACCTGAATCTGCATTCATAGCTTGCAAAACATCATTTACTTGATAAGCTATTGACTCTAATGTTGCTCTTATTATATGTTGTCTATTTACTCCTCTTGTTAAACCTACTATTGTACCTCTTGCGTATTGATCCCAATGTGGAGCTCCAAGACCTGTAAAAGCTGGAACAACATAGCAACCGTTAGTATCTTTAACGCTCTCTGCTTCTTTCTCTGATTCTGGAGATGAATTTATTATTTTTAATTCGTCTCTTAACCATTGTATAGCAGCACCTGCTACAAATATAGATCCCTCTAATGCATATTCTACTTTTCCATCTAAGCCCCAAGCTATAGTTGTAACTAAACCATTATTTGAATATACAGGTTTTTCTCCAGTATTCATAAGCATAAAGCAACCTGTTCCATATGTATTTTTTGCTTCTCCTGGTTTGAAGCAAGTTTGACCAAACAATGCCGCTTGTTGATCACCTGCAGCACCAGCTATACTTATTTCACTACCAAAATATTCTGCAGCTGTTTTTCCATAAACACATGATGATGGTTTTACTTCAGGTAACATACATTTAGGAATATTTAATTCTTTTAAAATATCATCATCCCATTTTAAATCAACTATATTATACAGTAAGGTTCTAGATGCATTTGAATAATCTGTTACATGAACTTTGCCATTTGTTAATTTCCAAATTAACCAAGTTTCAACAGTACCAAACAATAACTCTCCATTTTCAGCTTTTTGTCTTGCACCTTCTACATTCTCCAAAATCCATCTTAATTTTGTTCCAGAAAAATATGCATCAATAACCAAGCCAGTTTTTTTTCTAAAAATATCCACCAAGCCACTATTTTTTAATGTATCACAATATTCGGAAGTTCTTCTGCATTGCCATACTATAGCGTGATAAATAGGTTTCCCTGTATTTTTATCCCATACTATAGTAGTCTCTCTTTGGTTCGTAATACCAATAGCAACAATATCCTCTGCTTTAACATTCGCTTTCTTCATAGCCTCTTTTGCTACAAATAGCTCTGTTTCCCATATTTCATCTGCATCATGCTCTACCCAACCAGGTTTAGGGAAGTATTGCGTGAATTCTTTTTGAGAAACAGCACACATTTCGCCTTTTTCATTAAAAAGAATACAACGATTGGATGTTGTTCCTGCATCAAGTGCCATTACATACTTAGCCATTTTTTTTCCTCCTAATATTTTTTATTTCATACTACCACATTGTTGAATTAATGTCAATAAAAAATAGTTGTTTTGAACAATTTTTTGTAATTAAAAATAAAAAATATATGCAATATGCACAAAGAATAAAAAATAATATCAATAATATAAATAATTTTATAATATATTATATTCCATATTTTTTCTTTACTCTTTCTAATTTTTCGCCGAATGATTTTCCGCATAAAGATAAAAAAATAACATTAGATATTCCATAAGATAATGTATATGGGATTGCAGTAATAAGAGCTGCTAAATATAACTCCAAATTTAAACCATTGTTATACCAAAGAACTGTCCATATATCCATTATAAAAGAGAAAAAAATACCAGAAATAAAACCATATGATAAAAGTAAGAATTTATTATGTTTAATATATTTAGAAATAAAAGAAGAAAAAACTCCAATAAGTCCAAAAGCCATCATTTGAAAAGGTGTCCAAGGTCCCTGCCCAAAATAAAAATTAGAAATAAATGCACTTAAAGAACCAACTAAAAAAGCTGCATCAGACCCAACATATATACCAGTCAAAATTGTAAAAGCAATGATTGGTTTAAAAAATGGAACAAATCTTCCGACTATACAAAGTGCAGTCATAACAGCTACAACTATCATTCTTCTTGTTTTAATAATTTTTCTTTCTATATTTGCATAAAAACAAAATAGTCCAATGACTACAATACAAATAGAAACAAAAGTATAATTGATTTGAATATTATGACCCATTCTTATTTTTCTCTAAAAAAATTTTTCCATCTTCTATAGATACAATCTCTGGATTCTTCTCTTTAAAAACCAAACTAGTTTTACTAGTATAAAAAGTATTATTTTTAAAAAAGTCTTTTGCATTATTTATAGAAGTAATCTCTCCTCCAAATAATAAAGCACATCTATTTGATACTTCAATTGAAAACTCTATATCATGAGATACAATAACAATCGTAATACCTTGTTCTTGTAATTTTTTTAATGTTTTTACTAATTCATATTTTGCATAAGAATCAAGACCCTTAGAAACTTCATCTAGTAATAAAATTTTTGGTTTTTTTGATAAAATTTTTGCAAGAGCAACTTGTTGAGCCTCTCCCCCCGATAAATCATAAGGGTGCATTTTCAATAATTTTTTTATATTATATGGCATTTTTTCATATAATTCATCACAACCCTCCAATTCTTCTTCAATAGTATTTTTAAAAAAAGTTAATTTTGCATCTTGAGGCAATAAAGAAATTAAACCATTAAATAATTCTTCATTTGTGTATTTCTTTATATCCTTACCATTTAGTATTATTTTACCAGAGTATGGTTTGTATAAAGCACACATTATTTTTAATAAAGTTGATTTTCCAGAGCCGTTAGCACCTAGAAGAGATAATATTTCGCCTCTGTAAATACTTAAAGACAAATCCTTAATTACATCATCAGATAATTTATCATATTTAAAAAATAAATTTTTAATTTTAATAATTGGTTCATCAACAAGATCATTTTTTGTTATTTTATTGACAAAAGAAGTATCATTATTATTTGAATATTTTTCTTCTAAAAAGAGTCTTCCATCATGTATATTTAAAATAGGTTTACTAGATACTTTAGCAAATAGTCTTGTTACTTCTGGTAAGGAGAGCGATAATTTTTCATCTTCTTTAATTAATTCTAATACTTTGTCTCTTGAGTCAAAATATTTAACAAGCCCATTTTCTAAAAATAAAATTTTATTCACATGATCCATTATCAAATCTGTTTTATGCTCAATAATAATAATTGTTGTAAAAAAATCTTTATTAATTTTTTCTATAACATTCAAAAAATTCTCACTTGCAATTGGGTCTAACATAGAAGTAGGTTCATCAAGCAGTAAAATCTCTGGATCCATAACCATTAATGATGCAAGATTCAAAATTTGTTTTTCGCCACCAGACAAATCATCCACATCTTTATGAAACCAATTATCTATACCAAAATATGTAGACATCTCTGCAACTTTTGTGCGTATTTGATTTTGCTTTACACCTAAATTTTCTAATCCAAAAGATAATTCATGCCACACTTTATTAGTTACAATTTGATCATTCACATCTTGCATTAAATAAGCTATTTTAGATGCTGATTCTTTATTTTCTAAACTTTCAATATCCTGATTTTTATATAACACTCTTCCATCTTTTTTTCCATTATAAAATAATTCTCTCTTTAATAATCTTAATAAAGTAGATTTACCTGCTCCGTTAGCACCTTGAAGTAATAAAAAATCTCCTTTATCAACACTAAAATTAATATTATTTATTATATTTTTATTTGATTCATAAAAAGAAAAACTCAAATTTTCTACTTTTAATATATTCATAAGATTTTTAATTTCCTTATTTTAATTATTAATTTATAATACATTTGTTTTCTATATTTTTATTGTTTTTTTATAATGTATTTGTTTT
>JAUNSV010000055.1 GCA_030539055.1 Eubacteriales bacterium
AACGAAATAAAAATGGTTATTGCAAAATCTACGATAAGGCAAAAGAACAAGACCTTGAAACTCCTCTTACGCGCATAGAGCATACAATTACCACTACTAAGACCACCAAGGCAATCAGCTTTGAAAACATATATGTAAAAAATCTAAAGTCGGAAAATAAAAAAGATGAAAAAATCACCGACACAAATAAGTGCATTCGAGACTTGTGTCTCACTCTTAAAGCAAATGATCTCCCCTATGAACAAATATTAAACCAACTCGATAAAAGAAAGAAACAGACCATAAAAGAACTGATCGCCGGAAATGGATTTGAAAAACTGGAATTGAACCAGATCATTCATGATCGGCTTTTAAAAAATATAAAGTCCGCATTTAAAATCAATGATGTAATTACAACTGATGATGACGGATTTTTGAAAATAGATGATGATTATCAGAATCCATGGGAGAAATGAGGTGATGAAAATGCAAACAGATATTAAAATTATGTTTCTTGAAAAGGTGCTTTTCTTTATGCAACATGCTGCAGCTGTTATTATAGTGATTTTTGCAATTATTATAATTTATTCTGCGATATATGAATTAGTTGAATCAACTAAACATGAAGGGAGATGGTAATAATGGCAGATAAAAATGAAATAAATGAATATGAATCAGAAGAATTTAAAAAATATTGGAAAAAATGGTTTAATAGTCATAAAGATGAATATCTAACAAAAAATGGTCATTCGAAAATTGATTTTATTCCAAATGAATATATTAGTTATGTAATGGTTGTCACTTCTATGGTTCATTATAGAACTAAAAAAATTAAGGAAATAATTTATAATTCAAATAATGAGGAGAAAAAGGAAAATTGAAAAAGAATGGTCTCGTATATGCGAGAGTTTGTTGTATTTGTAACAAACTGATCGAAAATGAATTTTATGAGGAAGTCAAAGGCAAGCGCGAACGAATACCTCGATACTTCCATGTAAAATGTTCAAATCAATTAAAAATCAAAAATCGGAAAGGAATAAAAGAACATGGCATATGATAATTTTCATAGAAAATTTGCAGATGGTTATGGTCATAGAGGTAATGACCGTACTATCCAAAAATCAATCCGCATTGATCGTTATACATATGATGTAATTGATAGCTTTGATGGTATTGGATTTTCTGAAAAACTCCGTGAATATATTCGAATAGCCGAAATTATCCGCACTCATCCTGATTATAATAAAATTAAAAGAGAGGTCAGTCTGTAATACAAAAAACTGATCGAGAAATGTAATACAAATTAGCTTCAGCAAGTTTGTATTACAAAAATACCTGGTGAAAGGTAAGGTGATTCTATGATGATATTTATTACATTTGTAATTATGGGTTTGATGTTTTTTTTGTTGGCACAAGATAACTTTGAGGAGTAAATAAAATGGCATGTCGATTTTATAATAAATGTTCTAAATGTACTCGATATAAGTATTGCCCATATGATCATATAGGCAGTGGCAATCCATGGTATGGTCGGTTTGAATGCAATGTGAAAGAATGTGACCGTCAAGAATGTATTTCATTGGATGAAATTATAGAAGAAATGAGGAAATAATATGGATGAAGAATTGATTATTATTATATTAACAGCTGTAATAGGCATCGTGTGTATACTTAGGCTGGTGCATATCTGGAATGATTTAATTGGAAAGGATTTTAATGATAAGAAAAATTAGAAATATACTCAGTATTATTTTACTGGTGATTGTGATCGCGACAAAACTGTATCAGATATTTACATAGAAAAGAGGACTTGGAAGTCCTCTTTTTATTTTCTGCTCTTTCATTCTATTATTCTCCATATGCTTGCGGACTTTAGACCGCCATCGGTAGCATTACCACCCAGACACGATGCTGGGTGCCTATCTGCTTTATTCTACTTCGTTGCCATAATAATCAGCAATTCTGTATGACAATACCTCATCATTGTCTTTTTGCCATTCATTCATAAACCGAATAGCGGCGTCAGGAGTATCAAACGCTTGAGTAAATAACGTGTCCTCTAAAAAATCATCATATATGTAATACTTTATTTCTATTTTTTCATCCGCAAACTTGTAACCAGAACTAGATATAAATTCTCCATCATCATCACAATCAAACCATTCAAGTGCATATTCTTGGATTGTGGTAAATCCATCTGAATTCCTTGTGTCGTATACGCAATGATACTTTTCTAATTCTTTCAGAGCATCATTTTCATCTGTTTCATTCCATCTTTGTAATTCTTTCGGCTCGCTATCATTTCCGTAGATAGTGTCACCTTTTTTAAACTTTGTATATTCGCGTTTTGTTAGGTTCGCGAATCCTTTGACTAAAATAATTTTCTGAATCATGATAAAATCCTCCTTTTATGGTGATACGCTTGCATTTAAATATTAAATACATTGTACAAAAAAAATCCAAAACATTACAACAAAACAATTCATCATTTTGTATATTTTGTTTATACATTTTATCAATCTTTTTCTCTTAGTTTCAATAATTCAAATATAGTACCTATAGATGTTGCAGCAGTTCCATATTCACAGGATTTACAATTACCATCGCAGCAAAGTACATTATTTTCTAATTTTGGGTTAGTACAATTCATATCAATAAATATATCTTTTCCATTTAATTTAAAGTTACATAGCATATTATTATCCTTTCTGACCATCTAACCACCTATGGACAGGGTTTATGGTTTACGTTATTGACTTTTAAAAAAAACATGATATTGTAATTATGTCGTACAGAGATGATGCTCTCTGTTATGGTTGGGCTAGCCATCAGGCTCACGTGGATTGAAATAATGTAATTGATTATTTAATCAAGGGAAAAGTAGTCTTATAGACTGCTTTTTTCTATTACTTCAAAAAATTTATCGCATAGTTCTTGATCTCCAAATATGAATGCTCCCCAGTAATTATCCCGGTCGCATTCTTTTATTCTTAAAGATACGTTGTCAACAATTAAATCTGTGCTAATTTCGCCGTCATAAGAGAAATTATTTGTCGGTTCATATCTCATAAAAAGCATATTATTGTAAAGATAATACTTTCTAGTTCCGGCATAAATGCCATTGTTATAAAAATCATTTTCCCCGATATAAGTTCCGTTATTTAATAATTCTTCATATTTCATAATCTACCTCTTTCTCCCCGTCAAGCCGTTAGGTCAGCTAATATTTAATAAAGATTCATT
>JAUNSV010000029.1 GCA_030539055.1 Eubacteriales bacterium
AAAAAAAATATTGCAATTAATAAAATAATTGCAATAAAATAAAAATCACTTTTATACTCCAAATAAATAATACCTGCTATTTGCATAGCAAAAACATAAACCAAGGGTCTTTTTAAATTCATTATATTATTTTATTCGGAACGATTTATATTAATATTTTTATATATAGCACCAGCAAGAGAGCCTGGTCCAATATGGCAAGATACAACTAATGACAATTCATCTACTGGAATTTGAGTATTTGTTTTTTTAAATCGATTTGCCATTTCTAATCTAAAAATTTGTGCTTCATCTTCATTTTGTGTATGAGCTACACCTACAGAAAAATGTGAAAGGTCTTGGTCGTTGAATTTATTTTTCATATCGCTTTCCATAGCATCCATAATTATTTCTTTAGTTTTTTGCAAAGTTCTTGCTTTTTCAAATACTCCAAACTTACCACCAGATGAAAAAAGAATTGGTTTAATTTTTAATATATTACCTAATTTAGCAAATAATGGATTCAATCTCCCACCTTTTTCTAAATATGTTAAGTCCGATACCATTATATATATACTAGAGTTCTTGCAATTTTGTTCCATTATCTCTTTTATTTTATTTGGCGGGTAATTTAGTTCTATCATTCTTTTTAAATCTTGCAAAGCAAATCGTAGTGTAATAGAAATTTTTTCACAGCTTATAACAAAAACTTTCCCTTTATATTCATCTTCTTCAGATAAAATATTTGCTGTGTTGCATGATGATGACAAACCAGATGTTATAGGCATATAAAAAATAATATCATTTTCTTTTAGCATTTCATCCCATTTACTTGTTACTGTTTCAATCGATGGTTGAGAAGTATGAATTATGGATGTACTATTTATTTTACGAAAAAAATCTTCTGTTGTAATATTCACATCTTCAAAATATTCTTTATCATCAATTGAAAAAGGAATAGAAATCACTTGTATTCCTAAGTCTTTTGCTTCTTCGCTTTTTATACCACAACTTGAGTCTGTTAATATACCTATTTTCATTATATAACCTTATATTTTATTTTTTTATGATAACATTTATTTAATAATTATTCAAGATGATTTTAATATTATAGACTCACCTGTCATTTCTTTTGGTTTTTTTATATCCATTAATTCTAATAATGTGGGAGCTATATCACAAAGAGAAGCATTCTCTCTCAATTTAATATTTTTAAATTTATCATCAAAAGAAATAAGAATAAACGGTACTTGGTTTGTAGTATGTGCTGTGAAAGGTTTATTGTTTTCATCGAGCATTTTTTCTGCATTTCCATGATCTGCTATAATAAGAAGATTTCCTTTTTTTTGTTTTATTTTATTATATATTTCTCCTACGCATTCATCAACTACCTCAATAGCTTTGATTGCTGCATTAAGTACTCCAGTATGACCTACCATATCTGCATTAGCAAAGTTAACTATTATTAAATCATTTCTTTCTTCATCAATAGATTTTACTACTTCTTTGGTGACTTCATAAGCAGACATTTGTGGTTTTAAATCATATGTTTTTACATCTTTTGGAGATGGTATTAATATTCTTTCTTCATTAATATTGGGTACTTCTATACCTCCATTCATAAAAAATGTAACATGAGCATATTTTTCTGTTTCTGCTGTTCGTAATTGAGTTAAATTATTTTTTGATATTACTTCACCTAAAGTATTATTTATTTCTTCTTTATTAAATGCGACGCACTTTTCATTTATTGTTTCATCATAATTTGTAAAACATACAAAATATGTATTTATTTTTTTTCTTTCAAATTGTTTGAATTCATTGTCGCAAAATGCTCTTGTAATTTCTCTAGCTCTATCGGGTCTAAAATTAAAAAATATAATTGAATCATTGTTTTCAATAGTATGTTTAGATGAAGATATAATACAAGGTTTTACAAATTCATCATAAATATTATTTTTATATGATTCTTCAATTGCACTTATTGGGTCTTTATATACATTCTCATTATTATTTTGAGTAAAATTATTATTTGTCAACATATCATATGCCAACTTTATTCTGTCATAATTATTGTCTCTATCCATTGCATAATAACGCCCACATATTGATGAGATTTGCCCTATGCCTATTTCTTTTATTTTTTCTTGCAATTCTTTAATATATTTTATACCAGAATTGGGGGGAGTATCTCTTCCATCTAAAATTATATGTATATAAACTTTTGAAATATTTTCTCTTTTTGCTAAATCGAGTAAAGCATATAAATGCGAATTGTGTGAATGAACTCCTCCATCGGAGAGTAAGCCCAAAATATTAAGTGAAGAATTGTATTTTTTTACATTATAAATAGCGTTTAATAAATCTTTATTCTTAAAAAAATCGCCATCTTCAATTGCTTTTGTAATTCTTGTAAGCTCTTGATATACTACTCTTCCTGCTCCTATATTTAAATGTCCTACTTCTGAATTTCCCATTTGACCCTTTGGTAAACCAACAAAATTTTCAGAAGCATTACCTCTAACAAAAGGATACTCCTTTTCTAATTTGTCCATAATAGGAGTATTTGCTAAATAAATAGCATTTCCATTTTTATCATTTGATAATCCATATCCATCTAATATACATAATACATTTTGTTTTTTCATATGTTCTCTTTTTTAAATTGATATTTTATAAATAACTCAATATATTTCTTTTATTATATAACTTGGTCTCTTTTTTATTTCTGTAAATAATATACTAATATACTCTCCAATAATACCTACAATTAGGAAAAGAATAGCAAACATAAAACATAATAGTATGACAATTGTAGCATATCCCGATGGAGCATTACCTCTAGTACATAGAGTATAAATTAAAACAATAAAACCTATAATAAAAGAAAAAGCACTCACAAATGCACCAAGCTTTAGTGGCAAGTCCGAAAAACTAATGATAGAATTAACACTTAAATTTATTAATTTTGTATAATTATAATGTGTTTTCCCACTAGCTCTTTTAATAGCTTCATATTCTATTATTTTTTTATTAAAACCTATATTTTGTAAAAAACCACGAAGAAAACGAACTCTCTCTCTATAATCATTTTTTAAAACAGTGCTTACTTTGTTATTGAAAGCAAAAAAATCTGATACTCCAGGTTCAAAATGCGTTTTTGATAAAATATTTATTAAATAATAAAAAGATTTAGAAGTAAAATTTTTTATTATACTATTTTTTTTATTTTGCGTTCTTTTCATAAGTATGATATCTAAAGAATTATTATTTGAAAATTCTTTAAGTATGTCTATAATTTTTTCTACAGGATGTTGGAGATCTGAGTCCATTAAAATTATATAATCGCCATCTGCTTCATCTATGCCTGCAAGCATTGCTGCTTCATGACCAAAATTTTTTGAAAAAGAAATGATTTTTATTAATGCATTAGTTCTTTTTAATGATAAAGTAGCACCAAATTGAGTATTAAATGTTGTATTCTCTTCTTTTATTTCTTTTATAATATTTAATGTATTATCATTTGATCCATCATCTACAAATATTACTTCAAAATCTACATTGTGTATTTGATCGAGAACATAAAATAAAGAATCACAAAAATTCTTGATTCCTATTTCTTCATTATAAACTGATACAATAATATTTACTTTCATAAATACTCCTTAAAACATTTCTTTATGCGTTGCTACTCTTTGTTCAATTGGTGGTAGTTGCAAGTAGTTACCATATAGTTTTTTTAATATTTCATCAAATCCACTTGGAATATGAATTTTCATATCTTCAAACGGTACTTCTATGTATTCTTCTATCCATTCTTTTTTTAAATGCATATATTGCCAAGCTGGTTCGTAGTTAGAATAATAATAATATTTTTCTTTATCGTTTTCATTTTGAGGCATGTATCTGGTAGCAAACTTTTTTTGCATTTTGAAAATATATTTTAGTGGAATTAATCTTCCTATGAAAGATAAAAAAATAACTTCCACTTTTTCTAAAATATTATATTTTTCATATTGAATATTTTTTCTGTGCCCCATTGCTAAACCATATATTATTTTTTGCATTAGTTGTGATATTTTTATTTTATTTATTTTTACTTCATCTATAATAAAAATATCTATATGTGGGTATTGAAAAAACCCACTATGCATAAATTTATATTTTTCACTATCTCTAATAATTTCTTTTTTGTAAAATAACCTTGGTACAAAATCAAAAAAATCATCTTTAGAAATATCAAAAGCACTTTTATAAACTATTTTTTCATCTATTATATTTTTATGCAACATATCATTTAATTTATTGAAATTTTCTCTCGTCATAGAAATATCTATATCATCATCCCAGGGAATAAATCCTTTGTGTCTTATTGCTCCAAGAAGAGAGCCTGAATCTAAAAAGAATTTGATATTATGATTATTACAAAAAGAAGAAAAAATTTTCAACATTTGTAAATTGTAATTTTGAATTATTTTTATATCCATTATTTTATGCTTTCATATATTTTTTGTATCATATAATCTAATTTTTCTTTACTCATTTTTGGGTACATTCCTATCCAAAAAGTATTGTTCATAATATAATTTGTATTATACAAATCATTTATAATTAAATATTTTGTCTTGTCATTTCTTATATTATCAAAACATGGATGCTTTATTAAATTGCCTGAAAAAAGATTTCTTGTTTGAATATTTGCTTTTTCTAAATAAGATACTATTTTATCTCTTTTTATTTCTTCTTTTTTATCTTCTCTTATTGTAAGTAAAAATCCAAACCATGAGGATTTTGCATCTATACTTTCATTTGGCAAATAAAAATACTCATCTAAATGTAAATTAATACAAGCATTTTTAAAGTAATCAAAATTTTCTCTTCTTCGTTTTGTAAAATCATCTATTTTATCTAGTTGAGCTAAGCCAATTGCAGCTTGCATTTCTGTAGCTTTTAAATTGAATCCAAAATTAGAATACACATATTTATGATCATATCCATTTGGTAATTCGCTATATTTACCACTAAATCTATTTTTGCAAGTATTGTCTACTCCACTTTTACAAAAACAATCTCTACCCCAGTCTCTAATAGATTTTGATATCTTATATAATAAGTCATTATTTGTATATACAGCACCACCCTCACCAGTTGTAATATGATGTGCAGGGTAAAATGATGAAGTAGCTATATCTCCAATAGTGCCTGTTTTTACCCAAATTTTTTCTTTTGATGGATCTTTTTTATTTAAATCTTCATACTCTTCTATAGTTTTTGCGTAATATAAATTTTTTTCTATATTATATTCGCTTCCTAGTGCATCACAATTATCTTCTATAAGAAATAATTGATGCTCAAGGCAAAATTTCTTTATATAATTTAAATCAAAAGGATTTCCCAGTGTGTGAGCTATTATTATTGCTTTTGTTTTTTTGGATAAAGCTTTATTTAATTCTTCCACTTTTATATTATATGATGGAATATCTACATCTACAAATACTGGTATTGCTCCATATTGCAATATTGGTGATACTGTTGTAGAAAAACCACAAGCAAGAGTAATAATTTCATCTCCTCTTTTTATAGCTTTATCACCTAGTAGATGTGAAGTCAAAGTAAAAAAAGAAAGAAGATTGGCACTTGATCCAGAATTTACAAACAATGCTTTTTTTACATTTAAATACTTTGATAATTTTTCTTCAAATGCATTGTAATACTTACCCTCTGTAAGCCAAAAATCGAGTGATGAATCAACTAAATTAACTACTTCTTTTTCATCAAAAACTCTTCCTGCATAATTTATTCTATCACCCTCTTTAAAAGGTTTATTATCAATTAAATATTTTTTTGTATACTCTTCTACTAATTTTAATATTTGTTCTCTATCATTTTTTTCTTCAATTGTCATATTAATTAAATTACCCTTTTTTATTATAATAATGTTTTGATATCTTCTTCCAATAATTTATCTATATTCTCTCCTAGGTTCATTCTTTGATAAAATTCAATTGTTCTTTTAATAGTATCATCTATAGAAAGTCTTGGTTTAATATTTAATATTTTTTTTATTTTATTGTTGTCTAACATAAGTAATCCTGCCTCGTGTGGTGCATTATTGTCTATTTGTATTTTGTATCTTGCTTGTTTTGTTATTTTATTTTTTTTATCAAATGTTGTAGTATTCCAATAATTACAAAATTTTTTTACAATCTCTATTGTTTGTATGCAAGAAATTTTTTCTGGGCCTATATTATAATATCCCTCTTTACTTATGTCTTTTGATTGCTCATATACTATATCAATATATGCTAAAATCGGTTCCATAACATATTGATAAGGTCTTATTGAATGGGGATTTCTTATTATTATGTCTTCGCCTTTTATACTTGCTCTTACGCAATCTGGTATTATTCTGTCTTTTGCATTATCTCCTCCACCCAAAACATTACCAGCTCTTGCAGTTGATATTGCAATATCTCTAAGAAATGATTTTTTATATGAATGAGTTACTATTTCACTGCATGATTTAGAGTTTGAATAAGGATCATATCCATCCAATTTTTCATCCTCTTTAAAAGCGTGCTTTATTAATCCATTATTTTCATATACTTTGTCTGTAGTTACATTTAAAAAAGAAGAAACAGAAGAATTTTTTCTTACACATTCCAAAATATTTATTGTACCCATAACATTTGTTTCATAAGTATATCTTGGGTTTTTATAAGCATCTCGCACAAGAGGCTGCGCTGCCAAATGAATAATATAATCTGGTTTAATTTTTTTTACAAAAGAGTTTAATGTATTAATATCTCGTATATCTGCAATTTTTTCATTGATCTCATTTTTTATTTTTGTTTTTAAATATAGGTCTCCTCTTTTTGCTTTTAATGAGTATCCTGATACATTTGCTCCCATCATAAGAAGAGTTTTAGCAAGATATGTTCCTTTAAAACCAGTATGACCTGTAATTAATATTTTTTTATTGTTTAAATTCAACATAAGTCCTCTTTTTACTTCCAAATTTTCCAAGGGGCTTTATCTTTTTCCCATAATTCATTTAAATATTTCATTTCTCTTTGAGTATCCATACATTGCCAAAATCCATCGTGGAAGTAACCCATTACTTGATTATCTTCAACTAGTTTCTTCATTGGCTCTTGCTCAAATGCACTATTATCATCACAAATGTAATCTATAATTTTTGGCTCACATACCATAAAACCTCCATTTATGATTGTATGATCTTTATTGTCTTTTTCTCTGAATGATTTTATTTCTCCATCCTTAGTAATATCAAGTATACCCTTTTGATTAGCAATATTTACTGTAGTAAGAGTGAGTAGTTTTCCATTTTTTTTGTGAAAATTAATTAACTTATTTATATTTACATTAGATAAGCCATCTCCATATGTAAGCATAAAAGTTTCATCATTAATATACTCTCTTATTCTTTTTATTCTTCCACCTGTAAGTGTATTTAAACCAGTATCCACTAGTGTAACTTTCCAGTCTTCGCCATTTTGGTGATGAGTTATTAATTCACCTGTTTTTGTATCAATAGTAATATCTGATGTATGAAGCAGATAGTCTGCAAAAAATTCTTTAATTAAATATTGTTTGTATCCAAGGCAAATTACAAATTCATTGAATCCATATTCTGAATAATATTTCATAATATGCCAAAGAATTGGTTTGGTGCCTATTTCAATCATTGGTTTTGGCTTTAAATGAGACTCTTCTGATATTCTTGTGCCTAAACCACCAGCTAATATTACTACTTTCATATATCTCCTCTCTCAATTTATATTTTTATATATGTTATATTTTTTTTCTTTTATTATATTAAATGCATCTCTAATAAGCTTAGGGTCATGATTGTATTCGAAAATTATTGGTAAGTCTTCATCTTGCAAGTTTTCTATATTCTTAGCATTGTTTGCAATATTTTCATATGATATTTCTCTAAATTTTGCTTTTTTAATTTCATCACTTGTTGTTATTACATTTGGGATTAATATTATAACAGATAAAATAACAAAAAAAAGTGTTTTCTTATTTTCATAAAAGAATAAGAGTAATCCAATAATTCCTATCATATATTGCAAGTAATATCTTGATTGCATACCATATGTGTCATTTAAAAAAGGAAAGCGACCCAAAAAAACTATTAAGAAATTACCAAATCCCATAATAATTAAACATATAGGAAAAATATTTTTAGTGATATGATTTTTCTCTTTAAAATTATTATTTTTATTGAATAGTTTTTTTAATAATATTATAAAAGAAATAATGAAAAATATGGCGATTAATATACCTATTAAATATAAAATAAAATTGTTGTTTTTTATTTCTCCAAAATAAGAGTTGAATGTTTCAATCCCTATAGCACTTGATGCAACAGACTTTATTAAAAAAGTAAAAATATATGTGGGGTTTGTTTTGAATAATTCAAATAAAGTAATATTTTTCATTCCACTATGCTCATATATAGCAAAATGATTTGAAATTAAATATAAAATAAATGGTATAATTATTGAAATTTGAGATATTAATAATTTTTTCTTGTGTATAATATTTTTATTTGATACTAAGTAAATATAAATATTTAAAATTATAGCAACTACTACAAAAGTAGCTGAGTAAGGGCCTGCAACAAATATTATATTAAATATAGGTAAAATAACAAATGATAAAATGAAAGATATTGATATTGTTTCATCAGTGCTTTTTATTAAATTTATATTATTGCAATATTTATTAGCATAATAAAAATATAATATAAATAAAAAATAAGCAATATAATGAGCATAACCAGAGCCATTTAAAATCATTTCCCATTGACAAAGTGAAAATATAATTAAAAAAGTAGCTAATAAAATAAAATATTTTATTATATTGTTTTTTTCTCTTAATATATATTTTGCAATAATAAAATAAAATAAAGATAAAAAAAATACTAATACTACTCTATCAAAATTAACACTGTATGAAAATAGTATTACATTTATTATTCTAAACAAATAGCATATGGGGCTTCTTGTTAATAAATCTAAGGTAAAAAGTTTATTAATATCATATACATTATCCAAATAGCTGTTTGTAAGCCTAATATAATCTGAGTATATAATATCACTTGATGCGTTTTTAATATATAAGCATAACAAAAAAAATCCAATAAAAGATAAAAATATTGGTAGAATAATATTAATATTTCTCTTCTTGCTATTTATCATAAATATAAAGTATTATATCATATTATTTGATTAAAATAAAGATAATAAAGTGTTACTAGAGTATGATTGGAATTTACTTGGATAGGAATTAATTTTGAGAAGCGGATTTTGTTTCTCTATTTGCTCTATTTTAAATTTATCAAAAGTAAGCAAAAAAATACCAAAAAGAGATTTTACTACCATTTAGGGTTATAAAATATCCATTTTAGTATGAGAAATTATTTAAGAATTGTGAAAGAAGACTCCATAATTATTTTTTCTTATTTTTACTCATTTTTGTAGGAATGTCTAAGGTCATTAGTATATAAGACCAAATATCAAATCCTAATGAATGATTTAATTCCTCTATTTTTTCATCTAATGCTTCATACTTTTTTTCTTCTTCTTTGGTTAAGTCGTGTTTAGCATATCTCAACTTATCTAATTTTGTTTCAATTTTTGATCTGATTGAGTAATAATTAAAACAATAATACACCAAATCATTTTTAAACTGAGTTAATGTCTTAGGTTGATGTATAACTTTGATATTCTTTAGATTAAACTTTTTCATTTTAACATTTTCTTTTTTAGATTTTACTTCTCCCATAATTCTCTCCTTTTTTTTTAAATTATTTACTTAATAAATTCTTTATTACTTTTTGTTATTTTATGACCTTTTTATATCTCTAATTCGTTCCAACAATCTTGGTCATAACTTTGATAGAGTGTATCATATCCTCTACCTTTATTATACTTGTGAGGATAATCTTCCGAGTTCTTAAGTGTATCGATACTAATATCTATATTCTTCTCTTCAATAATTACCCTATATTTATTATTCTCTTTTTTTGTTAATGATCTATGCTTGGTAATAAAATGGCATTCATTACCAAGAAATAATTAGTTCAATTTTTTAAAGCAGCCAACATTGGGTTTTCTTTATCGAATATTTTTTTCTGTTCTGGTGTTAGTTTGTCATAATCTCTAAAAAAATTATATATTTTCTTTTTATCAAACGAGAATAAATACTCTCCTAAGTGTCCTTCGATGCGCCGTGTCCACCATATTTTATCACCCTTATATTTTTTATAAAAATCAGTATACATTTTCATCTCCCTTTGTTGTGTTTAAATAGCCGAGTAGAGTTTTTTCATTGTTCTTATGTACCACTTATTTTATCAATTATTTCTTTCTCAGTCAATTCTTTTTCTAGTGGTTCTCCTTGAATTGAAATCAAATTTGAGAAACAGATTTTGTTTCTCTATTTGCTCTTTTTAAATTTATCAAAAGTAAGCAAAAAAATACCAAAAAGGGATTTTACTACCATTTAGGGTTATAAAGTATCCATTTTAGTATGAAAAATTATTTAAGAATTGTGAAAAGGGAATTAAGTCTGAAAATCGAGAAATTATTATATTAGTATTAACATAGGTCAAAAAAATCTACTCACACACACCCTATGCGAAAGTGTGACCTTTAAGAGTTGTTGGTATAAACAATAATTCTAGACTTAGAATAACTTTAGATGCTATTGAACATATAGAAAAACATTTTACTGATATTGAAAAAGATATAATAATGAAAGCACTACCAAATATGATAGCAAATCCTAGCGTGATAATGAAAGGAAAGAAAGAAAACAGTTTAGTTCTATTATCAAATATAGAACTCAATAATAAAAATATATTGATACCTTTACATTATGATAACAAGAATGGAAATATTGATATAATAAATGTTTCATCGTTATATGAGAAAGATAATTTAGATTTCTTTTTAGAAAAGCAATTTGCAAATCATAATGTAATTGCTTTTAACACAAAAAAAATAGAACAATACAGAGAACTCAATGATCGGCTCTTATTGCCTATGAGTGATGTATGCTCTATTTATGATGATAGTATAACAAATTCTCTTATAAATGTCAATATCAAAAAAGAAAATTTCTACTCACTGAGTATTGGTTTTTCAGCATTTTTTTCTCCTTATTATCTTCAATGCATTGAGCTAAAAAGTCAGATTCTTCAGTTGTCCCATCATTGATATATTTTGTTATTAAATATTTGTCTAGATATGGTAATAAACCTTTTTCATTGATTTTATGCAACACAGTCGCACCACCTATTTCAATTGTGCCACAATTTCCCTCATATATTCCCTCTCCTATTTTGAATGTGTCTTTATATTTATAATTCTCATTTAAAAAATCATCTTCTACTATTTTTATTATTTCCTCTCTTTTACTTTCATCATTTATTTCTATTGTTGCTCTTGATATACCTGTGTATGCTCTCATTGTTTTATTCTCCTTTTTGTTTTTTTATTATTACAAAATTATATATTTTATTATTTAAAATTTCAAGTAGTTTTTTATCCCATAAAATATCTCATTATTAGCTCTTTAATTTCTACTCACACACCCTACGCGAGGGTGTGACAAAAGAAAGCACACTTCATAGACAGAACAATACATTTCTACTCACACACCCTACGCGAGGGTGTGACAAAAATGAAACCCGGGGATAGGGGGTATTTTTTGATTTCTACTCACACACCCTACGCGAGGGTGTGACTAAATAGCATAACACGATATAGAAGAAGCAAAAATTTCTACTCACACACCCTACGCGAGGGTGTGACTTGCAGCAACTCGTGTAACACACTCATACAGTCATTTCTACTCACACACCCTACGCGAGGGTGTGACAAATAGCATCAGAATACGCTTTAATTGACATAATATTTCTACTCACACACCCTACGCGAGGGTGTGACATATATATTATTGAGTTTAATAAATGCTAAAAAAATTTCTACTCACACACCCTACGCGAGGGTGTGACATTTTTTCTTCACCTGCTTTATCTTCTCCAACAATTTCTACTCACACACCCTACGCGAGGGTGTGACCTGTAGCATTAGATACAGTCGCCCAGCCTATAAATTTCTACTCACACACCCTACGCGAGGGTGTGACCAAAATATGCAATAAGAATGTACGAATTATGTAAATTTCTACTCACACACCCTACGCGAGGGTGTGACAAGGACACATAGATTTACTAAATCAAAGCTCAAATTTCTACTCACACACCCTACGCGAGGGTGTGACAGCGTGGACACAGGAAACAATATACACAATACCACATTTCTACTCACACACCCTACGCGAGGGTGTGACATTATTTCACTTCAGCACTACCTGAACCGCAAAAGGATTTCTACTCACACACCCTACGCGAGGGTGTGACACAAGGTTCTTACAATTCTCAAGGACAATATATATTTCTACTCACACACCCTACGCGAGGGTGTGACCAGACATCAGCAAATAAAGCAATGCAATTCAGCAATTTCTACTCACACACCCTACGCGAGGGTGTGACTATAGTAAAAATGAACGCGGGGAAATATATTACACATTTCTACTCACACACCCTACGCGAGGGTGTGACGAACAAAACCACCTAGATACTTCGACAAATTAAATTTCTACTCACACACCCTACGCGAGGGTGTGACTAACACATTAGCAGTACAATCATCAGTTTCAGACCATTTCTACTCACACACCCTACGCGAGGGTGTGACTAACAAAATAAAATGGAAATTAAAAAATATGACAATTTCTACTCACACACCCTACGCGAGGGTGTGACACAAACAACGATGGGTCATCATAATCATTAGCATCATTTCTACTCACACACCCTACGCGAGGGTGTGACACATTATTATCTCCAATTCCAACTCCGTTTTCTGATTTCTACTCACACACCCTACGCGAGGGTGTGACTACTTCATTATTATGATAATGGACTATATAAAAATTTCTACTCACACACCCTACGCGAGGGTGTGACGACACAGGCGATAGCACAACAG
>JAUNSV010000056.1 GCA_030539055.1 Eubacteriales bacterium
GAGTTCATAATAAATGAATTCATCTTTTTTCTTTATGTGATATATATGGTAAATTTAATGAAAAAATCTATGCTTCGGATAAAATAATCAATCTCTAACCCTAGCCTCTAAATCCCATAATTTGCATTTTATAAACTGGGGATGGGCGAGGTCGCTATGAACATTTTCAATAATAATATAAATTTTACATTTAAGTACATTTTGGTTTATTAATATGATTTATTGAATGATAAATAAAACCTTGAATATAACGATATGTTTATTATTTGTTCTATTATTTCTTTATATAAATACTTTTTCAATATCTGTAAATGATAATAATACTTATGTTACACAAACAGAATTCAACTCGAGAATCACAAATGTGGAACACAGAATAGAAAACCTTGAATCGTCTATATCTGGGATTATATCTGGTTATATTGCAAACCTCCCAATGAACTTCGAAGCTGGAGATGGCATCTCTATCACTTTAAACCAACTAAATAATAAATGGACAATTTCACTTGAGCAAGTTGACGTTAACTTTACACTAACATCCACGAACTCGAGCCCATATAATGTCTCGGGCTCTGTAACCTGCACACTCAATCAAACTTCGGGGAATTTGACATTTGTTACATCAACCGTTACATTTAACCTGCAAACCCCAGCGCAAACGGTAATAACTCTAAATTTTAATTCAGATTTTAATTTTAGCAAATATATAAAAAATACTCCCTATTCTATAACAGGAGCTACCATCGCTGGGGGAGCGTGCGAATTTACAATAAGAACTAATACTACCTGTAGCTTTACATCTGTAACCGCAATCACGGTAGGAACCGCAAACAAGACACTTGAAGTTAACGGCGGGAGCATACATCTTCAATAATAAAAACAAAAGACATAGTATACTATCCATGCCAATTAGAACATGAAACTTTGAATATTTGAAATATTTGGTTAAATATACACGGCAAAAAGTTAACTAAAACCATACCGACACCTTCCTTTATCGAGGCCTGCCTTACTTTCCCGAATGACTATAGCTAAACAGACAAAATATAAAATTAAATGAAAAACATATATAAAAAGTATGAACTATAACAATTATAACGCGCATTAATGAATTCGAAAATGTTGTGGTATACTAATTTTGTAACACCTTGGACTGATAATATGATAAAATAATATATTAACCAAGGAAGAGTAAGAAATGAGAGTACATCGTAGTGATGACTTTAAAAAAGAAGTAGTAAAGGCCTATATGAAAGGTGATAAAAGCATAAAAGATATAGCAATTGAATATAATATTGCTAGAAGCACTGTTTCAGATTGGGCAAGAAAATATAGTGAAGAATGCCAGCATAAAAATACCACTTTAAAAACAGATGAAAGTGCAGTTTCTGTTGAAATAAGGCGTCTTAATCTGCAATTAAAAGAAAAAGAGATAGAATTTTTAAAAAAAGCAGCGGCATTCTTCGCAAAGGAAATCGATTAGTGGTATATCGTTTCATTGATAATAATAAACATTATTTTGGGTTAAGGTGGCTATGCCGTAAATTCAATCTTAGCCCCAATGGTTACTACAATTATCTAAAAAATACTAAAGGGAAATATAAAAAGCAACTAGAAGTCATCTATGAAAGAATTAAGTATATTTTTTACAATAACAATAAAACTGTAGGACATGGTTCTATGCGTGTATTTTTATCAAGATATGGTATTTTTCTAAGCAAAACTACAATACATAAATACATGAATAAAACCCTTAATTTAACTGCTATTATTATGCGTAGGAAGGCAGGATATACTAGTGGTAAAAAGCATAAAATACTTAATAATCTTTTGAAGCAAAATTTTACAGTATATGAAAAAAATAAAGTATGGTGCACTGATTTTACTTATATGCAAAGCCCTAATGGTAAGTTTAGATATAATTGTACTATAATTGATTTATTTGATAGATCTGTAGTTGCATCAATGAATAGCGATAATATAAATACAGATCTTGCAAAAGACACTTTAAAAGAGGCATTAAAGCAAGAAAAATATCCAAAGAACTTGATATTACACTCAGATCAAGGGCATCAATTTGATTTGTGGGAGTTTATCATTGTCTGTAAAAAATTTGGTATCACACAAAGTATGAGTAAAGCTGGGTGCCCTTATGATAATGGCCCAATGGAACGATACTATCTTTTAAAAATTGTTTTTATTATAGATGGGCTTTTGAAAATGTAGAAATGTTTGATAAAATGACCAAGGAATATGTCAATTTTTATAATTATGTAAGGCCTCACTCTTACAATAATTATTTAACACCAATGGAAGCACATTTTTCATAAATATTTACAGTCCAAGGTGTTACAAAAAAGCTTGTCGCGTACAGTTGTCATATATGTGAAGACAAAGCGATCGTGTGTTCTATTTTCATCATGTATTCTATATTTTAGCTCATATTTGTTAAAATATGCCCGGTTTCTCCCATAGTTTTTAAATTTATCGAACAAAGTAGGTGGCAAAGTAATTACAGCCCTTTAATAGTCACATGCATACTGTTAGGGTCGAATGCACATGAACCAGAGCCGTTAGCGTCGAACGCAATATAGTCACCTGGCGCCATAGGGCAGTCATAAAACGCAATTGCCGTAGTTGGTACAGAATTATTTACGCCTAATTGATTGCCCCAGTTTGTCCTAATCACGAGACGGTCATTACAATAAAGATTCAAAGCGAAGAGGCCTTGATTGTTCGTTGTCAAGTATGATATAAACAATGATAATGTGCAATCCTTGTTAGCCGTTAGGAGCCGTGTTCGGTTTGTGTTTGGCCATTGCCAACCGACAACTTCTAGAGTTACCCAAGTGGCCGGTATCCCTGATCCCACACCACTAAATATCGTGGTCATAGCCGATAGAGTATACCGGTTTGAAGTCTGATTTTTAGTGATTTCAATTGAAGATGACCCGTCGAACCAAGGGGCATTTTGAGTGAGATAGTTAACGATCGATGTGGCGATTCTTTGATCTATGCTAGCAAGCTGCAATTCAATGGTTGAAATTTTAGTGTCAAAATCCGCACGGGTGACATAAGTGGTAGTATCATTAACACCGATTGAAAAAGAATTTATAG
>JAUNSV010000057.1 GCA_030539055.1 Eubacteriales bacterium
AACGAAATAAAAATGGTTATTGCAAAATCTACGATAAGGCAAAAGAACAAGACCTCGAAACTCCTCTTACACGAATAGAGCATACAATTACCACCGCCAAAACAACAAAATCAATTAGTTTTGAAAATGTTTATATAAAATCAAAAAAAAAAGATAAAGAATTAAAAATAAATAGTACCTATCAATGTATTGTTGATTTATGTAAAACATTAGAAATTAACGAATTACCTTATGAATCTATTATTAATAAATTAGATAAAAGAACTAAAAGAGCGGTTAAAGAAGCATTGATTAACAGTGGTTATGAAAAACTGGAATTGAACCAGATCATTCATGATCGGCTTTTAAAAAATATAAAGTCCGCATTTAAAATCAATGATGTAATTACAACTGATAATGACGGACTTTTGCAGATAGATGATGACTATCAAAATCCATGGGAAAGTTGAGGTAATGAAAATGCAAACAGATATCAAAATTATGTTTCTTGAAAAGGTTCTTATTTTTACGCAGTATGCTACAGCTGTTATTATGGTAATTTTTGCAATTATTATAATTTATTCTACGATATATGAATTAATTGAATCAATTAAACATGAAAGGGGGTTTTAATAATGGCTGGAATGCGAAAAAAGGTATCTAAAGGTCATACAGTATACAGCTACACAGGTGATCTCGCTGAGGTACTCAAAAAGGCAGAAAAGGAATTGAACGTAAAAATGGCGGCTGATGAATACAGTCACTTAAAATGGCAAGCTGATAAAGCTACTAAGGCTTTAAAAAGGTATCAAGATAGAATTATTGATTTAAAGGATTTTATACGTATAGCAACGTATAAATTAAATGAGGAGAAAAAGGAAAATTGAAAAAGAATGGTTTAGTATATGCAAGAGTTTGTTGTATTTGCAACAAATTGATTGAAAATGAATTTTATGAGGAAGTCAAAGGCAAGCGCGAACGAATACCTCGATACTTCCATGTAAAATGTTCAAATCAATTAAAAATCAAAAATCGGAAAGGAATAAAAGAACATGGCATATGATAATTTTCATAGAAAATTTGCAGATGGTTATGGTCATAGAGGTAATGACCGTACTATCCAAAAATCAATCCGCATTGATCGTTATACATATGATGTAATTGATAGCTTTGATGGTATTGGATTTTCTGAAAAACTCCGTGAATATATTCGAATAGCCGAAATTATCCGCACTCATCCTGATTATAATAAAATTAAAAGAGAGGTCAGTCTGTAATACAAAAAACTGATCGAGAAATGTAATACAAATTAGCTTCAGCAAGTTTGTATTACAAAAATACCTGGTGAAAGGTAAGGTGATTCTATGATGATATTTATTACATTTGTAATTATGGGTTTGATGTTTTTTTTGTTGGCACAAGATAACTTTGAGGAGTAAATAAAATGGCATGTCGATTTTATAATAAATGTTCTAAATGTACTCGATATAAGTATTGCCCATATGATCATATAGGCAGTGGCAATCCATGGTATGGTCGGTTTGAATGCAATGTGAAAGAATGTGACCGTCAAGAATGTATTTCATTGGATGAAATTATAGAAGAAATGAGGAAATAATATGGATGAAGAATTGATTATTATTATATTAACAGCTGTAATAGGCATCGTGTGTATACTTAGGCTGGTGCATATCTGGAATGATTTAATTGGAAAGGATTTTAATGATAAGAAAAATTAGAAATATGCTCAGTATTATTTTACTGGTGATTGTGATCGCGACAAAACTGTATCAGATATTTGCATAAAAAAGAGGACTTGGAAGTCCTCTTTTTTTATCTAAATTTATGGCTTGGACAACATACCCCTAGTTCTGTCCTTAAATATGCTATTGCTTCTCTTATGTTGGCATACGGTACTTTTATGGCACCTGATAGAAAATTAGTAGTGCTTTTAGTACCTTTAACAACAGCAATACGGCACTTTGCTTTAGAATCATATGTTGATATATGGACAAGGATATATCTTTTATTTGTATATTTTCGCCTATACATATTATCAATCCCTTTCTCTTAACTTTAATAATTCAAATATAGTACCTATAGATGTTGTAGCAATTCCATATTCACAGGATTTGCAATTACCATCGCAACAAATTGTATTATTTTCTAATTTTGGGTTAGTACAATTCATATCAATAAATATATCATTTCCATCTAATTTAAAGTTGCATAGCATATTATTATCCTTTCTAACCGTCTAACCACCTACGGACAGGGTTTATGGTTTACGTTATTGACTTTTAAAAAAAAACATGATATTGTAATTATGTCGTACAGAGATGATGCTCTCTGTTATGGTTGGGCTAGCCATCAGGCTCACGTGGATTGAAATAATGTAATTGATTATTTAATCAAGGGAAAAGTAGTCTTATAGACTGCTTTTTTCTATTACTTCAAAAAATTTATCGCATAGTTCTTGATCTCCAAATATGAATGCTCCCCAGTAATTATCCCGGTCGCATTCTTTTATTCTTAAAGATACGTTGTCAACAATTAAATCTGTGCTAATTTCGCCGTCATAAGAGAAATTATTTGTCGGTTCATATCTCATAAAAAGCATATTATTGTAAAGATAATACTTTCTAGTTCCGGCATAAATGCCATTGTTATAAAAATCATTTTCCCCGATATAAGTTCCGTTATTTAATAATTCTTCATATTTCATAATCTACCTCTTTCTCCCCGTCAAGCCGTTAGGTCAGCTAATTAGTATTAAAATTCAGTACAAGGTTTTTCTACTAATATGTAAAATGTTCTAAATAAATTGAACATTTCAGTAGAATGACCATAACCGTGATATTCGAGATAAAAGTTGATGATTTCTTCATAATCGTAGATGTCAAGAGCTTCATTTATGCTTTTAAAATTCTGCTCTTCCATTTCATTAATAGCTTCTAAAATTTGATTATCCATAACAACCTCTTTCTCCCCGTCAAGCCGTTAGGTCAGCTAATATTTAATAAAGATTCATT
>JAUNSV010000030.1 GCA_030539055.1 Eubacteriales bacterium
ATTCAATTTCTACTCACACACCCTACGCGAGGGTGTGACATAATGAAAGAGCTTAATGTGGTTTATGATGGTATTTCTACTCACACACCCTACGCGAGGGTGTGACGAAGTGGACTAAGAAGTTTTAAATAATAAAAAAATTTCTACTCACACACCCTACGCGAGGGTGTGACATTCTCCCTCATGTAAAAACTACCATAAAAAATATTTAAACACACACACACTACGCTTTTGTGATACGGAGACGATTGTCTAGAGGGGTATTTAATACAAATTTCTACTCACACACCCTACGCGAGGGTGTGACAAACGAACTAGTTGATGATGGTGACGCAGTGGAATTTCTACTCACACACCCTACGCGAGGGTGTGACAATAATTTCTTAATGGTTCAAAACACATAGTATCATTTCTACTCACACACCCTACGCGAGGGTGTGACTTGACACATTGTATTTATAAGTAAACTTTAAAAATTTCTACTCACACACCCTACGCGAGGGTGTGACTTTATATGTTGTTATAAACTTAACATTCGATTGCATTTCTACTCACACACCCTACGCGAGGGTGTGACTAAATGAAACACTTGACACCACCACCCCATGGGGATTTCTACTCACACACCCTACGCGAGGGTGTGACGTAAATTTTACATAGTAAAATGGTATTAAGCATAATTTCTACTCACACACCCTACGCGAGGGTGTGACTAAATGAAACGGGTCGGTAACCGACCTTTTTCTTTTATTTCTACTCACACACCCTACGCGAGGGTGTGACATTTTTGGTCATATTTTCCATTTTGTCTTCATTAAATTTCTACTCACACACCCTACGCGAGGGTGTGACCCCTTGTTTCGTTCGCTACTTTCTTAATAAAAAATTTCTACTCACACACCCTACGCGAGGGTGTGACCCATTTGTTTTAAAAATGGTATAGGAGAAATATCATTTCTACTCACACACCCTACGCGAGGGTGTGACTTAGGCTCGACTGCTTTTTTTGCGGTTATGATTATTTCTACTCACACACCCTACGCGAGGGTGTGACCAACTAACCACATTTGCAAAGCTCTTGATTTTCATTTCTACTCACACACCCTACGCGAGGGTGTGACTTTGAATAACCTATATTATGCAATTGTCCAGCTATTTCTACTCACACACCCTACGCGAGGGTGTGACGAGCCTAAATTGATACGCATCGCCCAACTAGGACATTTCTACTCACACACCCTACGCGAGGGTGTGACTGTACTTATCATTGAATCACCCAACATTGACTCATTTCTACTCACACACCCTACGCGAGGGTGTGACCGCCCCACCCGTGATATAATTACGGGGGCGATAAATTTCTACTCACACACCCTACGCGAGGGTGTGACAAGAAAATGTAGATAATACACTAGCAGTACAATCATTTCTACTCACACACCCTACGCGAGGGTGTGACCTACTTTTTTTAATTCATTTGCTTGTATTTTTTCATTTCTACTCACACACCCTACGCGAGGGTGTGACCATAATATACACTTTGGTTATCAATGCCTATTTTTATTTCTACTCACACACCCTACGCGAGGGTGTGACGCGGGTGGTAGAGTAAACCAAGGCATAGCAAACAATTTCTACTCACACACCCTACGCGAGGGTGTGACCGCAATATCTTGTATTATTGCTTTCACACTCCCCACATATGGTGGACTATTTATTATTACTTTTATATTTTAGCACATTTAAAGTTAAAAAAGTAATTTTTTTTTGGCGAACCTTTTAGTACAATTCAAATCATTTACTGTTCGCCTACTTTATATCAATAATATTCCCTCCGTGTTATATGTGGTTTTAGCACCTATATGCTCTATTTTTCCATTCCATTTATTTCCCAAATAATAGAATCTCAAACTATCTACTTTATCATCTATTATCTTATTTAAGTTATTTTTTACTTTAAGAAAAGTAGACCAATCAAGGTTTAATTCAAAAACTGAATTTTGAACTCTTTGACCGTGGTTCTTTAATTCCTTAGCAACTTTTCTTAATCTTTTACTTCCATTATTTGATACAATAGATACATCATAGCAAACTAATACCATCATTTTTCTTCCCCACTATATTCCATAACATGGATATTCATCTAAATCTCCTCTAATATACTTTGCTAATAAATTGCTTTGAACATATGGTATCATTCCATAAGGAATTTTTTCTTTTAAAAAAGGATGCATTACTATTTCTCTCTTTTTCTCTTGCCATTTTGTAAGAACTTTTTTTCTTCCCTCGCTGTTTAACCAGCATGCACTAGATATTTGTATATCAAAATCTTTTTTTGTGATTATTTTTAAATTTACTAAAGAAATAACAAATCGTTCTACAATGCATCTAGTTTCCTCCACTAAGTCACAAGCAAGTGAATTTCTCCCGCTTCTTAGTGTATGGTAAAATCCAATACTACTATCTAATCCTACCGTTTCCAAAGCTGAAGCATATTCCAAAGTAAGTAAAGTATACACAAAAGATAATGTAGCATTTATCTCATCAAGCGGAGGTCTCTTTGATCTATAAGAAAATTTTAAATCTACACTTTTATTTGTAAACATTTTTCCGAATATTGAAAAATAATCCTTTGCAGCATTACCCTCAATCCCTAAAACGCTTTCTATGTTTTCTTGAAGAAATATTTTATCTATTGCATTTTTTAACATTATTACTTTTTGAGTAATATCTTCATCTTCCTTTAAATCACTATTATCATGTAAAGTTCTTTTAATCAATTTAATTGAATTATTTATTTTTGTTGCAATTGTGTTTTTTGCTAATATTAATGAACATTCCCTAAATTTATCAATTTGTGCAACTCTTAAAAACACATTCCCTTTTGTTTCACCACATACTTTTGCCAAAAATTTTCCATTAGGACTTAAAAAATTTATTGGAATTTGTTTACTAACACATTTACCCATAAGAGCGGGTGAGCATCCAAGATAACCAAAGCATACTATATTTTCTACATTATCAAATGGCAAATTAATTTTTATTTCATTTCCCACTTTACATACAACATTCTCTCCATCTAAAGCTAAATATGCTTGTTCATTAGTAATATAAAGAGTATTTAATAATTTTCTCATTTTTTCCCCTTAGTATTCTAAACTCCATTAATTTTTTTTGGCTTTATTATTACTTTTGGCATACATATCTCTTTTAAAGAGCATCCATTGCAATGTTTATTATGAACTACTGGTGGAATATATCCATTCTTCAAATTATTATTTATTTGAGACAAAATACTCATTAATAAATTTTTGTATTTATCATAATTATCTTTTAGAGGTAATTTTATTCTCTCTTTTTGATTAGAATAGTATATTACTCCATCGCTGTCAGTATTAAAAACATAATCAACGCATATTTTTTGTGCAAAAACTTGCATCAAATCTTCTTCAGTGTATTCTCCAATTTTGGGTTTATTCGGTTTATACTCAACTATTGTTAAATTATATTTGTCATTTGATTTTATTTTGTTTATATTTACTCCAGTATCACTTTTTACCAATTCAATACAGTCACAAACTCCATACAATTTATATTCATCATTGTATACTGTAACAGATGTAAATACTTTTTTATTTCTAATGGAATAATCATCATATTTATCATGTACTCTTTCATGAATCAAATTCGCTTTAGTTACAAAATAGTTTTCTACCCATATATTCCCTATTTCAATAAGTCCCCACCTATGTGGGCAATACATATAATGTTGAATCTGTCTAATTGATATATCAGTTTCTTCCATTATTATTTATCCCATCTATTCTCTCTTCAAAAGATATGCCATCTGGTATTTTTTCTTCATCAATAAATATATTATAATCATTGAAAGAGCGTGGAATAGTATTTGCATTTTTTATCTCGATTCTTATTAAATCAAATAATTTGTTTGATGAGCAATTCCCCAAAATATTATTATGCTTAAACACATAAAGTTTTCTCATACATATCTTGCCTCTTTGTGCACTATGGTCATGTTCAAACATATTCTCTATTGCTTCCCATAAAATACATAAGTCTTCTTCACTAAAACCAGTATTCTTTTGAGCTAAAATAGCAGATACATATCCCTCTGCTCTGTATAAACCATACGGAATGATACTTTTTTTACCCATCGCAGAATATTGATTCTCTAACTTTTCTTTGTCTTTTTCTGATGTATGAGCCTGTCTAGTGATAGTCATTTCTTCAAGATATATTGGAGAAATACTCCTTGCAAAATTTATTTGAACTGGACCAGTTACATTTCTGCAATTAGAACCTTTTTTTCCTGTAGACATTACTGCTCCAAAAGTTCTAACATCAAAATAGTGTTCACACATATATTTTGTTGCCGCCTCTAGGCTTATTTTAGATTTTTTATCTTCTTTTTTTTCATTTATTGCATTTTCATTGTGAGCTTCTTTCATCTTATCATTTAACACTCTATCCATTTTAATAAAGATACGGTATTTATCTTTATCAGTTGCATCAGCTTTCACTATATCTACATAATTTCTTATTTTTCTTTTCAAGCAAACATCTGTTACAATACCATATCCTGTTTCTGCATCTACTCTTGGAGTATTCCCAGCATCAGGATCACCATTTGGATTTCCATTCTCTACATCAAAAAGCATTACAAAATCATATCTGTTCTTAATACACATTTTTATTCCTCCTCTTTTTCTTTTTTTGATTTATAAAAATCTTGTTTTTGTTGATAATATCCAATCATAAAAATACCTTGCTCATCCAGGTTGAGTGTTTGTGGAAAACTAGTTGTAAATTTACTTATTACTTCTTGTATCAATTTATCATAATATTTTAATTTCCATTTTTCCTCGTCATCAAATTTATTTAAATGATTTTGGGATAACTTTAGTATTACAGGAAATACTACAGATGGCTTAGAACAGGCTGATGCAAAATATCTGTTTCTAATGTTACTATTTAATTCACCTAATGCTTCTTCTTGCAGCTTCTCACAAATTGCGAATAATCTGCCACATACATATGCAGCTGTGTTATTATTTTCATTTAATTGCATTGTTATTTCCTCCTCTTTATTTAAGAATCTATTTTTTCGATTCAATATTGCTTTTATAATGCAAATTCTTTTTGATAAACTGTCTTTTGATTTTTTATCTTTTATTTCATCAATTTTTATTCTTTTAATAATCATTGATAAAAGTTCTATAGGATAATTTGTATTATTTATTATAGAAGATAATAATTTATTGACTAAAGATGAATTAATATTATTTACACTGATCTTTTCATTATATAATTCATTTAAAATATTTTGAATAGAAATATTTTGTTTTTTATCATTCAAAGACATATCATTTTGATGAATATTAATATTATTTAATATATCCCCTACTGTATTATGATAAAAAAATATAACAGATATCCTTGAAATGTTTGGTTTTACTCCCACAATATAATAATCTACGTCTGAATCTGTTTCATATATTCCATTTATGTTTGGCGACTTACCTTTACTAGTTTTTTCAAAATTATTCTTTAAATCATACTCGACATCATGTCTATCTTTATTAATATTTTGTCCCATAAAAATGCTCATAATATCATCTATTTTTTCATTAGTGCTTGAAGCCCAATATATTATTGTCATATCCTTAAAAGTCCAATTATGGTTTTTATCTTTTAAAAGAAAATTAAATGCTTCCACATACTTTTCCATTGCTTCAATAGAAATATTGCTATATGAATTTTCGGTTTTCATATATGAAAAAGCACATTCTATTTTATTTGGTACTAAACACGCTCCTGATCCTTTTGCTCCTTTTAATTTTTTTATATTCAAATGTTTTTTTGCCATTGGCTTTTTTGTACCATAAACTGCACATATATCTTCTTCAGAAGTATTATTCTTCTGTGTGTATTCCTTTTCCCACTTTTCTTTTATTCCTTCATCATCATTTAATACTTTTTCAGGGCTACCCGTTAAACAAAAAGCATACTTACCACCATTAAAATTTTTAATATCTAGTAATTTTTTATTATTTAAAAAATAATCTTCCTCTTTATTTATGAATTTTCTATATGCATTTACTAAAGGAGAGTCTATTCCATTTAAAAAAGATTTTTCTGATTCTGTAAATTTTTTTCTGCTTTCTTTTGCATTTTTTATTTCTTCTTTATCTTTGTTTGTTAAAATGGGTTTATTATATTTATATATTCCAAAAAGATATGCTGGTCTATGATCTAACACATATGCCTTTCTATGAGTAGTTTTCTCTCGTTTTGGGACATTTTTTATTATCGTACTTTTCTTGCTATTCGTACTTTCTTCATTGTCTATTGGATCTATTACACTATCTATATCTCCATTTGTAGTTAATCCAATTAAATAATCATATTCAAGTTTTTCATATCCTTTTGGGCATATAATATTTTCTTTTTTAAGAACTTCATAATAATCACATAAAGCTTTTATCAACATTTTATCTCCTCTCTATACAAGGCAACATCTATTACACCTTGTACAACTTTTGGTCTATAATACTCTGTCTTAGCTTTATCGGAAAATATTGATTTTTCCCAAACTTTATCAAGTTTATCTTCACAAAAGTTAATTCTATATGACATATAACCCAAATCTATCTCTTTACTCTTTATTTTATCATCTATTAAAGATAAATCAAAATCGTTTACTAATTCGATTTTCTTCACAGGAAATTCTCTTAATCCCAAGCATGGAGTTCTAAATTGCTGCCCCTTTTCTAATCTTCTTTTAATGATGTTATAATGTTTTTCTTCTTTTTCATCTTCATTTTCACTGCTTATTCCTGTCATTTCAAAATGAAACTCTACACCATACTTAACATTTTTTAATATCGTGCTTACTTTTTGGGTTCTTTCTTCATCAGCATATATAGAAATATCCTTTTTTTTACCTGAAATCATATCTTTTACTTTATTTATTTTTAATTTTGTTTTGATTTCATTTTTTCTTATATTCGTAAAATTAATAGGATTAAATATTATTATTTTATCTATTACATATCTTATGGCTGGCTTCCAATATACACTTTTTAATAAACCCTCTAATGCACAAGGTGTTGGCACATCATAACTCACTCTTTCAGCTTTCATTTCAGGTCTAGTAAAGCATGCATAGTCACCTTCTATCATTATCTTAAAACCATAACTCATAAATTTACCTCCTAGACATAATAATCTTTGCTTTCAAATTTTATACCAATATTTTTATCATAATAATCTTCATTCTTTAAAAGAAAAAACCCATTTCTTTCTTCTATTACATTTTGTTTTTTTAAATCTTCCAATTCTTTCTCATAAACAGAACAAGAATATAAACTAAGGTCTTTTATATTGTATTTTTGATTATTAATTATTTTGTTTTGAATATTTTTGCTATTATCGTCTTCAGCCACGAAAATAGAAATGGTTCTTGTATCTATTATTTTTAAATCATATGAATGAAAAGGAATATTTTGTATTCTTAAAGGTATATTTTTATCACTACAATAACTTGACATTGTATTTTGTGAAATTTTTTCTTTATTGTACTCATATAGTTTATCATAATAATCTTCTATGCATTTTTTAGTATTTATTTCATTTTTATTTTTTTCTATCAAAGGCTTAGCGATGTTTGCTTTTATTTGTATATCACCTTTTATTTCTTTTTCAGTAATTGTAAAAATATATACTACTCCTTTGTCTCTCAATCCCTCTCTATTACTTCTACCACCAGATTGTAAAATATTATCTAATCCACTCATTTCTCTGAATACAGCTCTAAAATCTAGATCCACTCCAGCTTCAATTAAAGAAGTTGATACAACAATAATCTTTCTATCATATGGAGCATCACCATTTGGATAATCTTTTTCTAATTTAATTGTTTCTTTGTGTATTTCATCTATTATCCTTTTTCTATCAAACGAAGTCATATAAGTTGATAAATGATATTTCTTGCCATTACATTTTTCATATATTTCTCTTGCTGTACTTCTTTTATTAACTACAATTAATGATGATTGATACTTCCTTGCTTTTTTTACAATTTTTTCTATATCTTGTTCTTCTATATTTTTATATATACATTTATTAAAATTTTCTGTTACTGTCTTATCATCTATTAAATCTATTACACTTATATCACTTGAAATTACTTGATTTAATAATTTCTTAATATTAGGCATAGTAGCACTTAAAAAAATAGCTTCACAAGAAAAATATTTTAAAAGATATTCTATTCCTTCCAAGCATGGTTTTAAACACTTTATTGGCATTAAATGTACTTCATCGAAAACTAAAATTGAATTATTCATATTATGAAGCTTTCTTAAGGCACTTCTTTTGTTACTAACTAGGCTCTCAAAAAACTGTACCTGAGTTGTGATGATAATATTAGCATTCCAATTTTCCGTAACCATTTTATATCTTTTTATATAATCATCTGTTTCATCATTTAGTTTATCATTTTTAATATCTATCACATTTTCTATATTAAATGAAGATTGATGTCTTAAAATATTAGCACTCTCTTTAAATATATTTTCAAAAACATCTGCAGTTTGGTCAATTATACTATTATATGGAATTATATATATTATATGGTCTTTATTGCTTTTTATTGCTTTTTCTAAAGCAAATTTCATACTGCAAATAGTTTTTCCACTTCCTGTTGGCATATTCATCAAATATATTTTTGCTTCTTTATTAATTTTTTCATACACTTGGTCTTGTATTAGCTTTCTCTTCTTTTGTAAATCACTAATACAAACAAAAGATTTAATTTTTTCATTTATTTTATTAAGGCAGTCTTTAAAATTTGATTCCATAGTTTCATCTTGTGTGCCTTCACAAAATAATCTTGTATCTATAGTATCTGCATCTACTAAACATGAAAAACAATAACGAATGAAAAAAGATATTTTATCTGTTATTTTTTTTAATTCTTCTTGTGATTGTTTTTTGGTATTTATTTCTATTCCATCAATCACTAAGTTCATAATCCTCGAAAAATCAATATTTTTTAAATTATCAAAGTTTATTAATTCTTCTTTAAAATATGAATAGTCATCCCTTGATTCTCTCTTCAATCTTCCTTGCAGAGTACTATCATACTCAGTATCACTAGCATTACCGCCATCACATAAGCCTGTGTGATGACAAGCAATGCAAAATTGCATCAATCTTTTAATACCTCCATTTTGTAAATCTATTTTTTCTAATTCTTTAGCTCCACATATCGAATGTTCAATTTTAACTTTAGCACCATTTATTCTTTTTTGAAATGTTTCTTGATACTTGCCTATATCATGCAGAAGTCCAATATAATAACATATATCTTTAAATTCCTCTTTCGCAAATTCTTTACATAAATTAGCCACATTTTCAGAATGCTCTTTTACAGTTTGAATTTCTCCTTTTTCATTTTTGTGTGCAACATACTCCAATAGTTTTATCCTAGTATAAAAAAAAATTAATCCTTTATACTCTCATCATTTCCTTTTTCAATATATTTTACTTTTTCAAACAATAATTTATTGCCTTTCTCATCTTCAATATATGCGTTTGGATATGGATATGTAAGTGCTCTAATAAAATTATATATTTCTTTTAAAGATTTGTTATAAAAAAATTCTTTTAGTATTTTGCTCTCTTCTGGCTTTCTTCTATCAAAATATAACCCACTCTCAATGTCTTGCTTATACGATTTCTTGTTATCAAAATTATGAAAAAATCTATTTAATAATATAATAGAACTAATTGTTAAATTCTTAAAAATAATCTCCATAGAGTCACCATTTAAACATAATTCCTCTTTATCCCAAATATCTCCTTTATCTATTCCCTCACTACTTATTTGCATTAGGCTAATTTTAGTATATTCAATACCATTAATTATTTGATGTTGAAGAGGAGATCCCCCTCTATAATTTGGAAGATCTGATGGATGAATACCTACACAAAAATATTTTTCTAATATATTATTAGAAATAAACCAACTCCATCCCAAAAATACTACTACATCAACTTTATCATTAATACTATTAATATTATTTACTATTTCTTCATTATTATTGAAAATAGATACAATTTTTATATTAGAACTGTTTTCAAAATATTTTATTATTTCCAATGCCCAAAATCTATAACCACAAAATATGACATTTATCATTTCATTTTATACCTCACCTTTTCTATATATAAATATCCTTTTTCGTCCTCTATATATCCATTAGGGTAAGGAGATTCTAAACATCTAAAAAAATTATATAATTCCTCTGTTGTCATTTGTGATATTTTTTCTTTTGGTAAACTGCTATCTTTTGGTTCTCTTTTCTCTCTTACTATTTCTTCTTCTGGCCATTTTCTCCAAATATTGTTTGGATATTCATCAATAAATTGATGAAATAAAATTTTGCTTGTAACAGTCAATTGCTCAAGTATGTCTTGCATATTGAGAGTTAAATCTAAATCTACTTCATTAGCATACTCTCTACTATGCGTGTGAGCTCTTTTTGAGTCTTTATCATATACAAATTTAAATATTCTATGTTTAGAAAAATGAATTCCATCTATTATTTGCAATTGTATTGGTGTGCCATATGAATATCTATCTAACTCTGCACAATGAACACCTATAGTATAAATTCTATTTGATATTTCTTCTCCTATTTCTTCCGATAATCCACAAGTAAAAAGTAAATCATACTCCGAAAGATTTTGCTTTAGTACTTCTTCTTTTGAATAACAAAAAATAGATTTTTCTACTTTTGGATATTTTTCAATACTCTCATATACTTTAATTGCCCAATCTCTATATGCCCAAAATATTATCTTCATATTTTTCTCCTCTAATATTATTTTCACGCTACTTTTTCATATTGAGAAGAAACCATTGGGGATCTTA
>JAUNSV010000031.1 GCA_030539055.1 Eubacteriales bacterium
GAGGAGAAAAAATGTCTTTAGTAATATATATTAATAAAATACTTAACAATAAAAATGAAACTAACAATAAATTTTGAATCATTTATTCCCCTCCAATATATACATTCTTAATATGTATTGCTTAATAAACTTGGTCAAACTAGTACCTCCAGTAATGTTAGCATTAAATAATTAAAGTTATTTACTTTTTGATTTATCATTTGATAATACTTCATTGTTATTTATATATAATAGTTTTGTATTAGTAAAAAGAAATAGTATAATAATAACTTGTACATATAAACTTAAGTGTGAAAAATAATTCTCTGAAAAAAATTGAGTTAATAATGGAAACATTAGTTGAGTATATAATACAAAAAAGAATAATTTTTTATACTTGTATGTTAAATTATATAAAAGCCCGTGTATACAACCAATAAATGCACTCATAAATAATCCAAACCATAAACCAAAATCTTGTGCAAAACCATGATAAAATGACCAGACATTACCCAAATCCCAATCTATATTCACATTTTTTATATAGTCAATACATACCCATAATGTATTAAAATTTGTATGAAATAATTTGTTTAGTACAACCAAAGGGAACCTAAAAGTATATATACCATTTGTATGTTCAAATCCCTGCTCCACCCATTCCACAAAAACAATCATACCAGAACACAAATAATGTCTTAAATATAAAATATTATCTAATATACTAAGAGTAAAATTACTTCTAATCATATTTAATAATACAAACAATCCCAATAAGCATACTCCTAGTATAAAAAGAAGACTAATTTTTTCAAAAGGTTTTCTTTTATCTAATAAAATATAAATAAAGAACATAGGAATCATTAAAATAAAGATTGTGTGTTTACCTACTGAAAATATAATAAAAATTAATGTGATACAAAGTTGAAATAAAAACCAAATATCATCTTTCTTATTTCTTTGTTTATTTAATCTTGTTGAAAACAAAATACATAATATTATTCCTGATATTGTTCTAAATAATGCAAAAATGTAAGGTAATCTAAATCTAAAACTATTTAATGTTAAAAAATATTGTCTGAGTATAGTATCTTCATTATTTAATTCTAATTTTGTAATATATATAGAGTACAATAAAAACAATACGCACACTATTCCTTGTACTACAATAAAAGCTTTTAATAAATTAGTCATAGAATAATTAAAAGAGAATTGAGTTTCTTTCAAATAACTTTTTTTTATATTAAATAATAAAAAGCTAGCTGAAAAAATTATTGTCCCTATTAAAAAATAAAAAGATAAGGGCTTCATATCATAAGTACTTTTGGTAAGAAATTTCATTATAACAAATACTAATAATACAAAAAAATATAAACTAGATAATAAAACTGGAGGAGAAAAAATGTCTTTAGTAATATATATTAATAAAATACTTAACAATAAAAATGAAACTAACAATAAATTTTGAATCATTTATTCCCCTCCAACATATACATTCTTAATATGTTATTATGTCAAATAAAATTTTCTTTCTTCTCTAAAATATGCACTACCAAGTGATCCTGGTGGTTGATACTCTTTTTTCTTTCGCATTGATACCATTAACAATACAAATATAATAACTAAATATTTAGCGAATTTTAACAATTTAATTTTATAACAAAATGAAGATATTATCAAGTTGTAATTTCATAAATTTATCTTAAGTGAATAATTTTTATAAAAAAAAATTAAAAAGAACCTAATTATGTGTTTTTTACATATAGGTTCTTTTTTTAAATATAAATTATTTTAAATTAAATATTCTTTTTCATAAATTTCTTTTCTATCAACTCAAATCCTAAAACAGAGAATATTAATACAATACCGACAATATCTGTAATTGATCCTGGATCAATAAGCAATAATCCACCACAAGCAATAATAATTCTACCAATTACATTTATTTTTTTCAATGCATATCCCCTAATTCCTGCTGCTATACCAAATATTCCAAGAAGTGATGTAGCTACAATTCTAATTACTGTTAAAATAACTTCAATATTTCCTGTTTGTTCTGGGAAAATAAACAAAAGTTTTGGATCTAATCCAAAAACATATGGCACTATAAAAGCAGCTATTGCTAAAAGTGTTGCATTGAAAGCTGTTTTCATTGGTTTGGAACCTGCTATGGCAGATCCAGCATAAGCAGCTAAAGCAACTGGTGGAGTAATATCAGCTACTATTCCAAAATAAAACACAAACATATGTGCTGCAAATTGATTCATACCCATTCTAACCAAAATTGGTGCACAAGTAGTAGCCATAATTACATAATTAGCTGTTGTAGGTACTCCCATACCTAAAATAATACAAGTAATCATTGTCAAAAACATTGCGATAATCATTTTTCCTTGTGCTAAACTTACTATTGCAGATATAAGAATATTTCCTATTCCAGTAATTGTAATAATACAAGCTATAATACCAGCTACAGCACAGGCAATACCTACTGTAACAGTTGATTTTGCACCAGCTTCTAAACCATAAATTATTTTATTTAAGCTCATTACATCTTTATTATAATCTTTGAAGCAGCCAAAAAAGAAATGCTTTATATATTCACTAAAGCTTCCTATTCTATGTTGCGTAAAATCTGAGATAATTGCAACTACTATTGCAAGCAGTGTTGCAACTATAGCAGCATAACCCATAGTTGTTTTTATTATCATTACAGTTAGTACTATCAAAGGTAATAGTAAAAACCATGATTTTATTAATACTTGTTTAAGTATAGGAAGTTCTTCTTTTGATATTCCTTTTAAACCAAGTCTTTTTGCTTCTAAATGCACTGAAATAAATATTCCAGCAAAATATAATAATGCAGGAAGACAAGCTCTTATTGCAATATATCCATACGCTTGACCTGTATATTCAACCATTAAAAAGGCTGCAGCTCCCATAATAGGAGGCATAATTTGACCACCAGTAGAAGCAGCTGCCTCAACTGCACCAGCAAACTCGCCTTTATATCCAGATTTTTTCATTAGAGGTATTGTAACAGCACCTGTAGTAACAGTATTTCCTACAGAAGAGCCAGATACCATTCCACATAATGCAGATGAAATAACAGCTACTTTTGCTGGACCACCAGATGAAGCTCCAGCTATAGAATTTGCTAATTCAATAAAAAATTCTGCAATTCCAGTTTTATCTAAAAAAGCACCAAAAATAACAAATAATACTATAAAGGTAGAACACGCTCTAATAGGTGTTCCAATAACTCCCTCTGTAGTATAGAAAATATTATAAATAATATTTCGTACTCCACCATATAAAGGATTAGTCGAGGTAGAACCAGTTATTTTTGCATATAAACCATAGCATAAAAAGAATGAAGCTACAATTACAATAGGTAATCCTACAGCTCTTCTGCATGCTTCCAATGTAGTAATTATACCTATTCCACCTAGTATCATCAAAAGTGGAGAAATTACAATACCTTGCTTAAAAATAGTTTCTAAATTGAAAACAAAATAAAAATAAGCAACCGAACCACTTAAACCTAATATAATATCATACCAAGGAATATAATTTCTTTTCTTCCCACCACCTTTTTTTGCTGGAAAAAGTAAAAAAACAAAAAATACCAAAGCACCAACAAAAGAAGCTCGATTAATTCTTGTTTCAAAATGGAAGAAAAAATTTATTGCTATACTATATAAAGCAAAAAAAACTAAAAGAAATTTTACTATTTCTCTTGGAATTCCCTCCCACTTTCTAACATTAGACTCTCTGTCATATTTTTCCATTACTTCTTGAACTTTTTGTTCAACAGAAATGTCATTATCAATTTTTTTATCATTGTTATTATCTATAGACATAAATATCCTCCTAAAGCAAATTGTATATTGTGAAATATCATATGTTCATAAGTATAATAATTTATTGTATAAGAAACCTAACATGTGTATTTTTACCACAAATATCTCTCAAACTAAATTCTTTATCATCAATACTTAAAATATGATCAGACCAAGTGCCTACAACATAAATCAAATTTTGTATTTCTGTATTTATATTATCAACTATTAACTCGCTATTACTTCCTATGTAAAATTTTTCGCCATCATTAAGTTCACTTTGTACTCCTGCTCCAAAATCATAATAAGTCGTCTTATATACATATATTTTTTTATCTAACACTTTATAATAATCTTCTAATGGAGTTTTATGAACTGAATGAATAAATTTTATAGAAAATAAATTATGTGGTAAATTGAATTCTGTTATTTTTTCATTTGTAGTATAGTTATATAATAATAGAATAGTATTTTTTTTTCTACAAATAAATATAAAACAAGCCACAGCAATAATTAAGAATATTGTTATGGCTTTGTTTTTAAAAAACATATTATTTCATTAAACCAATTTCTTTATAATATTTTATTGCTCCAGGATGAAATGGAACATCTCCTGTTCCTGTTATACCTATTTTTGCATCAAGCAAGGCTGCTTTTGCATGTTGGAATTCAGATTTGTATTCAAATAATCCTTTTGTAAATTGATATACTGTTTCTTCATCAAGACCATTTGAAGCAATGAAAGTTGCCATTACAGCTACACCATTTGTTTCTGTAGTAACTGGTTTATAAGTATTTGCAGCTATAGGAGTTTTTGTATAAAATGGATATTTTGATTGAAGAATACCAATATGTGCATCATCCATTGATACAAGGTTAAAATCATATGTAGATGAAAGCTCTGTTATAGCTACAGTTGGAGAACCAGCAGTAACAAATGCTGCGTCTATAGAACCATTTTTAATAGAGTCAGCAGAATCAGCAAATGATTGATTGTTTTTAATAATATCTTTTTCAATATCTAAACCATAAGCTTCCAATATCTGCCTTGCATTAAATTCTGTTCCCGATCCAGCATCACCAACAGATACTTTGCATCCTTTTAATTCAGCAACATTATTAATTCCTTTACGAGCTACGATTTGGATCTCTTCAGGATATACTGATGCAATAGCTGAAAATGATTGAACTTTATTCTCGCCTTTAAACATATCTGTAGCATTAAAAGCATAAGACATAACATCATTTTGTAAAATGGCAATTTGAGATTCACCAGCATCAACTAATTGAACATTAACTTTTGATGCACCAGTAGACTCTGTTGTAAAAGTAATACCTGTTTTTTCAGTTAATACATTAGCAACTACACCACTAAAACCATAATATGTTCCAGATGTACCACCTGTGGCAATTGATACTTTCTTAGCTTGTTTTTCACCTGATACAGTATTTGTAGATTGAGTATTACTTCCTCCACAAGATACTAAAGAAAGCACCATCACGCTTGAAAATATTAGTGCTAATACTTTTTTGATTTTTTTCATATAATCCTCCATATTTTTAATATTATAATAATATCACAAAAAATTAAAGATGTAAAGATTACTTTTGTGCATATTTTACTAATTTATATTGGTATAAAAACATTATTATAATATGAATAAATATATGAACATATATTTTCTATATCATAGTATTTAAATAATACACTTTTATAATATTCAATTTGAACACTGTAATTATTTAAAAAATACTCTTTTTCACTTTGTTTATCTGTTTTATAATCAATTAAATATATCTTATTATTATAAAAAAAGAAACAATCTATTACTCCTTGTATTATTATATCAATATCACTAATTTTATCATCATATATTTTATTATATGGAAATAATTTCATAAAACTTTTCTCTCTGTATAGTAAATTATTTTTAGAGGCATATATTAAACTCATAGTTAATTCTTGTTGCAAAAATAAAATTATTTTATTATTATCAATAATACTCATTTCTTCTTTATCAAATAATGAATTTGTAGAAAATTTACTGATAGAACTAAGCATTCTATTTTTTTCTGACTGGATATAATCAAATAAATAGTCTTTATTATTCATGTTTTTTATATCAATTTTATTATAATCAAATAATTCAAAAAATCTATGTATTATAGTTCCTTTATTTTTACTATCATATTTAAATATAGTATCATCTTCATTTTTTTTATATGAAGAATCATCATTATTTATAAATGATGAATTATTATCATCATAGTAATTTTCAATATAAAATTTTTTATTTTCTTTTATTTTTGATACAGATGTTTTAGATATAATTTTTGCCTCCAAAAAAGGATATTTGTAAAATAAAATATCGTTTACTAATTTATTATTATAATCATCTTTATTAATGTTTTTACTTAATTCAATTGTATTCTTCTTTTCATTTTCGTTTTTATTATTTGTGCTTAAATTATCATATTCTATATGATAAAAATCAACATATTCATTTATTGATATTTTTTTATTAGTTTCTGTTATGATCGGATATGTTTTTATTATCATATTATAAAAAGATTGATTATTATTCTCATTTCCTTTTCCAATCATTATTATTTTATTTTTTGCACGAGTAAGTGCTACATAAAATAATCTTTTATACTCTTCTTCATCTTTTTTATCTAAATATTCATCCAAAAATGAATATTGCAAAGTATTTAACATAAAATTTTCTTGAGATTTTATATAATTAATTCCTATCCCGTAATTATAATCATAAATTATTTTATTTTTTTTAGTATTAATTTGTCTTCGTTTATCTATATCAATCAATATAACAATAGGAAATTCTAATCCTTTGGAGCTATGTATAGTCATTATTTGTACTAAATTATCATTTTCTGTAAAAATGGAAGCTACGCCTTCATCATATGATTTTTTTTCAATATTTTCTATATATCTTATAAAATTAAAAAGACCAGTATAATTATTATTTTCATAATCTTTTGCTTTTTGAATTAATAGATCTAAATTAGCTTTCTTAATACTTGTAATTGTAGATAATGATATAATATTATAATAATTTAGAGTATCATATATTTCATAAATTAAATCTGATACACTTACATATTTTGATTTTTTTCTTAATTTATTAATATTAAATAAAAAAATATTAATTTTTTCACATATTTCTTTTTTTTCTTCATTAAAATTTTCATAATAATATAAAAGTGATTCATAAAATGTGCATTTTTTCTTTTTTGATCGAATAATTGCTAAGTCATCATCAGAAAAATTATATATTTTTGAATGTAAAATAGATATTAATGGAATATCTTGCATCGGATTATCTATTATTTTTAAATAATTTATAGTAGTTTGAATTTCAAGTAATTGAATAAATCCACTTTTAGTATTTGCAAAAGAAGGAATATTGTGTTTTGCTAGTATATTCATTAATTGAATAGCAATAGGATTAATAGACCTTGCTAAAATAACAATGTCATTATATTTATATCCTAAACTAATTAATTCATTGATTTTTTTAGCTAAATAATTAAATTCATCATCATTTGTTACTCTCTTTTCTTTTTCTTCTTCATTCTTTTTTAATTTTTTTAAAATATGAATCTCAGTCTTATTGATATTTACATCATTTGAAAATGAATCTTCTTTTTTATTACTTTCTTCATCTTTATATTTCAATTTATTGCTATCATCATAAATAATTTCAGATTGTTCTAATAGAGACATATTTGTAGTAAAAATATCATTTACTGTATTTATTACTTCTTCTGTGCTTCTATAATTTGAATTTAACTCTAATTTGATATTTTCTTTATTTAAACAATTATTATTATATAAGACATAATTATCATACTTATTCTTGAAAATTGATGGCTCTGCTTGCCTAAATCTATATATACTTTGTTTAATATCTCCTACCATAAATAAATTGTTTTTTGACAAAGCAAGAAGAATTTTTTCTTGAGTTCTATTTGAATCTTGATATTCATCTATAAATATTTGATAAAAATTATTCCCTAGTTCTTTTGCTATATCAGAAATTGAGTAATTACCATTTTTATCTTTTTCCTTGTTATAAAAGATTTGTAAAGTAAAATGCTCTAAATCATTTATATCTATTAATGCTTTTTGATTTTTTTTCTTTTTGTATCTATTTATAATTTTTTTCATAATATCTAAAATTATATTAATATCATTATTCAATTTGTTATTATCATATTTTTTAATATATAAATACGACTTTAAATTATAATAATATTTTTTTATAAAATCATCACGAATTTCTTTTATTATATTTGATATATTTTTTTTTAATTCTGCTTTGGTAATAATATCACTATCAAAAGTATCAATACTTCCACCTTTAAGGTTTATAGTGAAATCAATATCTATTATATTTTTAATTGTTTCATCTATATTGTTTGAATTTAAAATTTCAAAAAGTGAATTTTTTACTAATAATAAATATTTTTTTGTTTTGTCAATATAAGAACCCTTAGATTTTTCTATCATATTTAAAGAATCATTAATTAATTCTAAATAATGTTTACTTTTTTTGATAAAATTAGGATAAAATAAACTATTAAAAATTTCATCACTATTTTCATTTTTTTGTTTTTCTATCCAATCTTCATAAAAAGGAATAGAAATTAAAAAATCATATAAAGATAACCACTCTTTTTTATCAAATACTAAAAAAGAATAATTATTAAAAAAATTGTTTGATTCATCATTTTTTAATTCCTCTTCTATTATTTCATCTATTGAATCTTCTATAAGAATATTTTTATCTATATCATTTATAAGTTTGTATCCTGGCTCCAAGTCAATTGCATAATAATATTTATCAATAACTTTTTTACAAAAACTATGTATTGTTGATATATTAGAATTTTGAATATTAGTATATTCATAAAGGATTTTTTCAACAATATTTTGATTTAAAGAACTATCGTTTAATAATTCATGAAATGTATCTTTAATTCTTTTTAACATCTCATTTGCTGCTTTTTTTGTGAAAGTCATAATTAAAAGATTATTAAGTGAAATATTTTTATCATTTAATAAAATATTAATAATTCTCTCAATTATTACTCTTGTTTTTCCAGAGCCTGCTCCTGCAGATACTAATATATTATTATTATTTAATTGAATAGCTATCTTTTGATTTTCATTAAATGAATTCAATCTATTATTCATTATCATCTTCCTTTGTACTTGTATCTATATATTTACATATAGTTTTATATTTACAATATTTACAAGCCTCATTTTTACCATTTTTTTTAAATGGTTTTATTTGTTTATCTCCATTTAAAATTTGATTGCTTGCTAAAGTAATATTTTGTAGAGATTTATCCATCAATTTTTCAATTTGACTTATTTCAAGTGCATAATTCTTATCTACTACATCGCTTGATTCTTTGATGCTTTTTTCAATACCACTATCTATTTCTTTTTTAGAATTAAGTAAGTATTTCAATGTGTCTTTATTATATATTCCATTCATAATATAATTACTTGTTAAATCAAGATTGTGTGAATTAATAATTTTATCTAATTTAATATTTTTTGGTTCAAGATTAATAATACAATCCTTAATATAAAAATATAATGCACTAGATGGAATAATATTTATGTTTTCTTTATTTTCATTATTATTTTTAATTTCTTTTATTACTCTATCTAAATAAAATATTAATTGTAAAGAAATGCCAGATTCTATATCTTCTATATCTAATTTTTTACTTCCAGATTTATAATCTATAACATTTACCATAATAGTATCATCATTATGATTATAAAGATCTATTCTGTCTACTTTTGCTTTAATTTTTATATCAAATTCTTTATTTGATTTATTATCAACTACAGTCATTTTATTTATAATTTGCTTTTCAGTTTCTGCTATTGTAAAACATCCAAAAGATAATTGCTCTCTTATTGCAAATATAGATGCTTTTAATACTTTTTTCATATTATTTAATATAAAATAGGATATTTTTGTGTTGAAAAGATAATTATAATCATTTGATGAAATTATTTCATTAAAAGTATCTTCTATTGCCTTTTCTACTTCGTTGTTATTATTAAAATCTATTTTGTTTTTATTAATTTTTATAAAAAACATATCTAATGCTTTATGATAAATAGACCCTAAATCAATCTTTCTAATTTCACATTCTTTTCGTTCATTAAGTTCTAAACTATATTGTAAAAAATGTTTATATGGGCAATTAAAATAAGTTTCTATTCTTGATATTGATGCATTAAACTCTCCATCATATATTTTTAATGATTCTTTAGATAAATAATTATTATCTTTATTTGATAGTACTTCTTCAATTTTTATAATATTTTTGTCATGTTTTTCTTTTAAAACACTTAATAATTTTATTACTTCGTCTTTTTTTTGATTAATACTTATTTTATCATTTTTTATTAATTCTATAGATTCATTTTCTAAATTTAATATTTTCATAAAATTATCTGTAATATAGTCATATAAATCTTTCATACTATAAGCTCTGAATGAATCGTTTTTATCATTTTCTATAGTAATATTATTATCAAAAATAAACATATCTTCTATTTCTGAAATAATCGTTGACTTATCATCCATATTATTAGATTCATCTTTACTCGAATAACTTAAAAACAATTTTTCACTTGGCGATGACAAAGACAAGTATAAATAATATTTTTGATTTAATGTTGTTTCTATTGTATTTTGTGATAATTCAATTCCTCTTGAATAAAAAATATTCCTCATTTCATCATCTATTATACTATTATCATTTGATTTTTTTGGTACATTTGAAGAACTTAATCCCATAAAAAATAGTACTTTAGGATTTTCCATACGGCTATGCATCAAGTCACCAATTATTAATATATCTTGATAATTAGGTATGATTTTTATTTTAATATTTAAAAGTGCTGTATCAATAATATCTATAAATTCTGATAAAGAATTAATTT
>JAUNSV010000058.1 GCA_030539055.1 Eubacteriales bacterium
ATTAATCAAATATTTTGATATATTAATGATATATGTATATTTCTTCATACATATTGTAACCAATTAATAATTATTTGTCAACTCATAAAAGTATTACAAAAATGCTTGATATTTATTATAAAATTATATTTTAATTATAATATTTATAAATTTTGATAGTTGTAAAATATGCTTTTTTATATTATAATATTTGTATGAAAAAATTGTTTTTTTGCTATAATATTTTTATATTTTTTCTATTTGTAAATTGTTTTAACACATATTCAAATGAATATATCAAAGAATTACAATATAGATTGTATGATTTAGGATATCTTCCATATAAATACAATATTAATGGATATCTTGATGAAGAAACTGAAAATGCATTTGAAAAATATAAAATAATAAATTCAAAATACTTTTTAGATATAAATAATAATGATACTATAAAAACAATTAATTATGTTAATAGTATTGAAAATACAATAGATTATTCATCAAATAATAAATTAATAAAAAAATATCAAATTAAGCTAAAAAGATTATCATACTACTGTGGAGATATTAATGGCAAATATTCAATTTCATTAGAAAATGCTGTTAAAGCATTTCAAAAAAAATATAATCAAATTGCAGATGGTTATATATCTCCTCTTACACGCTATGTATTAGATTTAGATGAGCATAATATTATACCATATGATATTGTTCGTATTGCTCGTTATCGAATAAATAGTAATTATATTTATGGAGCTGAGGGTCCACTTGATTATGATTGCTCTGGATTTATATATTGGTGCATTAAACAAATCATTTATCCAATAAAAAGAAAAGGAACTAATGAATGGAGAACAGAAAATAATTTTAAAAAAATAGAAAACAAAAATGAATTAAAGCCAGGTGATATCATTTTATGGGAAAAACATATGGGAATAATATCTTCTTTATATTCTATAATTGATTCATCTTCTTTGATGAGGGGCGTAAGTGAACGAAATATAAATACTATATCAGATTATAATTTTATTTGTGGATATAGAATCATTGAATGATTATTGGAGGTAAATTATGAAAAATATAATTGTTTGTGATGATGATAAGGAAATAGTTGATGCTATATCAATTTATTTACAATCTGAAGGATATAAAACATTTAAGTGTTATGATGGAAGTGAAGTATCAGAAATATTCAATAATAATACTATAGATTTGATTATTTTAGATGTAATGATGCCAAAGCAAGATGGAATACAAACAACATTTAAATTAAGAGAGAAAAATAAAGAAGTACCTATTATTATTCTATCAGCAAAATCAGAAGACACAGATAAAATATTAGGATTAAATATTGGTGCAGATGATTATATTACAAAACCATTTAATCCTCTAGAATTAATAGCTCGTGTAAAATCTATACTAAGAAGAAATGAAAATAATAAAGAAAATATTGATAATATACCAAAAACAAAAAAAATAATAATAGACAATTTAACAATAGATAATGAAGCTAAATCTGTATATTTGGATGATAAATTAATAAAATTTACTCCTTTAGAATATCAAATTTTATTTTTACTTGCTAGTAATCCTGGAAAAGTATTCTCTATTGAAGAAATATATAAAGAAGTTTGGAAATATTCATCTTATGGCCAAGAAAATTCTGTTACAGTACATATAAGACATATTCGCGAAAAGATTGAATTTGATACAAAAAATCCCCGTTTTATAAAAGTAATATGGGGTGTTGGATATAAATGCGTAAATAATAATCAAAAGGTGATTATGTCATGAAAAATTTTATTATACATATTTTTCATATTATTACATTCTTTTTTACTATTCTTTCTTTTTCATTAATCCTATATTTTTTCCCTAATGGAAATATTTGGACTGTAATGAAAAATATTGATTATATTAATACTGAACAATATAGAAATAGAATAAATGAAAATATACAAAATATTTTTCTTTTATCAAAATATCAAAATGTTTTTGAAAATAATAATTCTTTAAATTTAAATAAAATAATAATTTCTTGCTATAATAATGATGAAAAACAAGATTATTCTTTAAATGATTTATTGAAATATTCTCGAAATATGGGTTTATACATAGATGAAAATAATGAAATCAAGTCTGATAAAACTTATAGAGAATCTAATCCAGATTTTTTACAAAATAAATTAGTTACATACAAAGCTTATAATTCTGGTTTTATTCCTAGCCCAAACATAAGTATGAATTTAGAAGAAATTTGTAAAGAATTTTTTATTTTTTATAATGATTATAATAAGTATAAAAAATATTATTATGAAAGTCCAAATAATATAGAATATGTTGTACATTACGAAAACAGTTTTTCATTAAAAGAATATACAAATAATTTGGATATTACTTTAGAAGAGATATTTAATTCTAGTCAATATATTTATGCTTCAGACACTGAAAATATTATTAAAACAAATATTAAAGATATTGATACTGATTTATTTACTCTTCTTCTTCAATATAATCCTTATTCAAGTGGCGATATAAACTCAAAATATTATTTTGCTATGAAAATAAATGATTCTTTTTCAATGGATGATTCTTTTCAAGAAGAATACTTGTCTAATGTTATTAATAAAAGAAATGCAATAATACTATATATTTTATTTATGTTATCTATTATTCTTTATTTATCATCAATTGTATTATTATACTATTTTTATAAAA
>JAUNSV010000008.1 GCA_030539055.1 Eubacteriales bacterium
AAAGATTTATCCAGTTTTTCGTTGACATTAGCTTGTATCTCCGTTAATTTCTTTTCATTACTTTCTCTTATCTCTTTTAAAGAAACAGATATTGAATTAGATAATATATTTGTTTGATCTTGATTCTCTTTTATTATTTCTATAAATTTTTGATTTAATACATCTTTAGTTTTAGATAAATTATCTAAACTATCATTCTTCATATTGTAACGCAACTTTTCTATTTCATTTTTTAAATTTTGCTCAGAAAAAAATAATGATATAGCAATAATAATCATTGTTATACAAAGAACTATCATAATAATTAAAAATATATTGTTCATTTATCTCCCAACTTTCCTTTATTAAAAAAATGTCTTTTAATAAAAAGAGTTATAAAAATACATAATGGAAAAAAAGGTGTAAATGGTCCTGCCCAAAATGTAAGCATTGATGTAGCTACAACTAAAGCCCAAGTTTTTTTTGTATAATAATATAATAAATACCCACCCCAAATAGGCATATACATTATTATCATTACAATAATCAATAAAATAACAGTCTTTATATCCTTACATTCATTCCATATTTCTTTTAAAAATTTCTTTATTTTTGTTATTATTTCTTCTTTATTTAATTTCATATCTACCTATATTATTTATTTTCTATTAATGCATTAAATGTTTTTTCAAAAAGTAATTTAAGTGTGTTTGCTACAAATTTTTTATCCTCTTTAGAGTCATTTTTAATTGTTTGCAATAGTTTAGTAAAAGTTTTTGGGTCTATTACCTCTCTTAAATTATCTATATTTGCGTCTTTCATCCATTTAAATATAGTATCCACAAATTCTTTTTTTTCATCATAAGATAATGAATTTAACCATTCTTTCATACCCTTATCGCAAAGTGGGTCATTCCAAGTAATTTTATCCATATATAAAAAATTATTGTCTTTTAGTAAAAAATTATAAGGAACATGTTGCAATAATCCTATTCCCTTATTATCTACTACTTTAAATGTACCACTGTGCCATAATAGTTCTGCAACAAAAGTACCTTTTGGCACTATAGTAACAATTTTTTCTTCTATTTCTTTATAATCATTTTCATCCAAAAATGCTTTTTCAAAACCTGGACCATCAAAATTATATATTGTTTTTATATACTTTTTATATTCACTTAATACTTTTGTGGCACTATATATTGCTAAATTTCCACCCTTACTATGCCCAGATAAAGTACAAGAAAAATCTTTATTGTGTTTTCCCTCTAAATATTTAAGTACATTATTTAAATAATTTGCAGCATACTTTTGGCTTGCACTTGTTCTATATCCTAAATCAAAAGTATCTCTCCATCCAATAACAGAATAATCTGTGCCCTCAAAAGCAATTTGATATTCATTTTTTTTTATTTGTATAAGTATTGATGCAAATTGCAAGTCTTTTTCTTTGTCATGTATGGATATAAAATTAGACACATTCAAAAATTTAAATCTTTCACTATTCATCATTAATTTATGAAATTCTCTGTCCTCTAGATAATAAGTTCTTTTTTTAAATTCTTCATTTGGAATTTTTAATAATTTGTCTATTCCTTGCATTAGAAATTTGTATTTATCTATTTTATCACTAATAAAACCAGTAAAATCTGTATACATCATTGTAGCAAAAATAAGAGAATCGACTTCATTCAAATTTGCCTCTTCAAATGTTTTATTATTATTTTTAATATAATCTAGTATATTATTTTTTTTGAATAAATTTAGCATATATACTTTTTATCCCTTTTAAAAAATAATCTTTAACTTCTTTTATAATTATACAAAAAATAACAGTAGTAACTGAAACCAATATAGTAAAAAGAAAAGCAAAAGCAAAATCTTGAAAAGCATTAGCACATTTGCTTCTAAAATGTTCATCCACATATCTTATTAAAAATCTTTGTAAAATAATATAATGTGTTAAATATATATAATAGCTTATACTAGATAAATAAGAAAGTATATTTTTTAATTTTTGTTTGATTTTGTTAAAATCTATCAAATATATTAAAATACAAATAATTACAGTTCTTATAAATGTTATCCCACTATCCCAACTGTCAAAATAGTATACTCCACCTTTTTCATATAAATCTTTTTGTAAAAAAAAGCTAATTATCATTAATACTATGTATACAATAGAAAGTAAACTTATTACTTTCTTTTTTTTAGTATTAAATATATTGTCTTTTTTTTCTATAATATACACTTTAATAAAATTATTATAAAGTAGTGAGCCTACAAATGATAAAAATATAGCTTTTGGAATTACAAAGAAGATATTTTTATAATCATCTCTTCCACTAATAAAGCGATAATCATTTTGAAATAAGAAAAATATTCCAATAATTAAAATAAAAATTTTTATCCACTTAGGACATTTATTGATAATGAATTTTGTTATTGGATAAAATAGAATAATCTCTCCATAAGAAAAAATATACCACAAATGATTTAATGTGTTTGGTAAAACTGCACTAGTATTGTATTTTAGGGAAGCCCATATTACATTAATATTTGCTAAGGGGTTTGCTTCTTTTATGCAATCTTTAAATGAGCTAATACCAAGTAACCAATCTGTTACAAAAAGACAAAAGAAAGTTAAAATAATATATGGCACAATAACACTTACAATTAATTTTTTTAAATGTTTAACATATGTACCATCTTCTCTATACATGTAAAAACCACTTGTAATAAAAAATATTTGTACGCAAATTGCCGTGAAACTTTCCATAGCCAAATTGCTAAGGTTTACTTTTCCATTAGTATCTACTACTATACCCTTGCAATGCAAAAAAATGACTAGGACACATCCAATTATTTTTAATATATCTAAATTAATATCTCTATTATAAATATTTTCCTTAATAATCTTTAACATATTCAATGTGATAATAATTCTTCTTCTATCTTTTGTCTTGTTTCTATATTAGCAAAGATTTCAACCATAGTTAGCCCCATCTCTTCGGCGTAAGATACTGATGGAGCAGTAATTATATTTTTAGAAACTATGATTCCTCTTTCTACAAATTTACACTTAGTAAAATACTTTTCAAATCCAGGATAACAAGTTGCTTCATGCCCATTTAATATATTTAAACTTCCTAAAATTGATGGTGCAGCACATATAGCACATAAGTATTTGTTTTTTTCATAATATTTTTTTATTTGTGAACAAAGTAAATTGCATTCCATCAAATTTTTTGTACCTGGCATACCACCTGGTAAAAAAATAGCTGCTCCCTTATCAAAATCTATTTCATTTATTAAATAATCAGCTTTGATTTTTATATTGTGAGAGCCTTGAACTAAATATTCATTATTAATTGATACTAAAGATATATCTATTTTTGCTCTTCTAAGTATATCTACAATAAATAAAGCTTCCACTTCTTCAAAACCAGTTGCCAAAAATGTATAAATCAAATTGTTTCTCCTTTGTATTATTTATTATATAATAACATATTTTATATAAAAAATGTAGAGCATTTTTATTGTATATATGATATAATATTTTCATTATGGATTATTCAATTTTAAATGATAAACAAAAAGAAGCTCTTCAAATTGAAGAGGGTCCCCTACTTATTTTAGCAGGTGCTGGATCTGGAAAAACAAGAGTAATTGTATATAAAATTGCATATTTTTTGGAAAAAGGTATATCTCCTTTTAATATCTTAGCTATCACTTTTACAAATAAAGCTGCTCGAGAAATGCAAGATAGAATAAATAATCTACTAGGTAGCTCTTCTTTTGGTATGTGGGTATGCACTTTTCATAGAATGTGCTCTATCATTTTAAGACTCCATATAAATAATATAGGATACAAGAATTCTTTTTCTATATATGACACAGATGATTCAAAAGCATTAATAAAATCAATAATAAAAGAATTGCATCTTGATGCAAAATTGTATAGTGATTCCCGTATTTTACGCATAATATCTACATATAAAAATCTTCGTTTAGGTCCAGAGGATTTAAAAAAAAATGCACGCAATCAATTCCAAGTAAATTACTCAATAATATTTGAAATTTATGAAAAAAAATTAAAAGAGCTAAATGCTCTTGATTTTGATGATTTGCTTATTAAAACTGTAGAACTATTTGAAACTTTCCCCGATATTTTAGAACAATACAATGATAGATTTAAATATATATTTGTAGATGAATATCAAGATACAAATCTTATTCAATTTACATTAATAAACCTTTTATCAAAAAAAGCTACCCAACTACTAGCAGTTGGTGATGATGATCAAAGTATATATAAATTTAGAGGCTCTGATATAAGAAATATTTTGTCATTTAAAGAAAACTATCCAAAAGCTAAACTAATTAAATTAGAACAAAATTATCGTTCTACAAAAAACATTTTAGCAGTAGCTAATGAAGTCATCTCTCATAACAAAGGAAGAACACCAAAAACTCTTTGGACAGATAATGATAAAGGTGATAAAGTCCGATACAAATTATATTCAAGTGATATAACAGAGAGTCAAGATATAATTAATTCTATTAAAAGAATAGGAAACATTCAAAATACAGCAATTCTTTATAGAACAAATGCTCAATCACGAAAGTTAGAAGAAAATTGTGTAAAATCGAACATACCTTATCGTTTAATTGGTGGCATTAATTTTTATCAAAGAAAAGAGATTAAAGATGTTCTTGCATATCTAAGGTTAATTAATAATCCAAATGATGAAGTATCTTTAAATAGAATAATAAATGTGCCTAAAAGAGGTATAGGTAGTGCTTCATTAGATAAAATATTTACATATCATATAGAAAATAATATTACTTTGTATGAAGCATTAAAATATTCAAGTGACATAGATATTGCAAAAAAAACATCAATTGCAATAGGCAAGTTTGTAGAATTTATAGAAGAATTAAAAAAAGAAACTACAATTAAAGATTTAATACAAAAAATAATAGTACTATCTGGATATGAAACAGAAATACTTCATGAATATGGTAGTATTGAGGGCAAAGAGAGAATAGAAAATATTAATGAATTGATAAACAAAGCAGTCGATTATACAGACAGTCATGATAATCCAAATTTAAATGAATTTTTAGCTGATGTATCTTTAGTAGCTGATATAGATTCTTATGATGAAAATGAAAATAAACTTACTCTTATGACTTTACATTCTTCAAAAGGTCTTGAATTTGAAAATATTTATTTAATTGGTATGAATGAAGGATGCTTTCCCTCTTCTTATGCTATAACTTCTGATGATGGTAATGATGTTGAAGAAGAGAGAAGACTTTGCTATGTAGGTTTTACAAGAGCAATGAAAAATTTATATATTTCTAGCACAAAACAAACAATGATAAATGGTACATTGCGTCCATGCACTAAAAGCAGATTCATAGATGAAATTAATTTAGAATTATTAAATTGTTCAATAGATAACTCTATTGGTTATTCACTACACAATTCCACTTTCCCATTTGATAATAATGTAAAACCACAAAATTACATAAAAGATTATAAAAAAACAAGTAAAGAGGAAATAAAAAAATATTCTTCCAATACTTACTCTAAAATAAGTGAATTACAAAAAGAAGAAAAGCTTTCTTTTGATGTTCAGGATGAAGTCTCTCATATAAAATTTGGTATTGGTAAAGTGCTCCAAATAGAAGATATCGGTCGTGATTATGAAATTACTGTTGATTTCAAAGATTATGGCATAAAAAAATTATTATCTAAATTCGCAAAATTAAGAAAAGAATAATACAAATACACATATAGGAATTGTTATTCCTACAAGTGCAAATAAAAGAGGCTTTATAAAGCTTTTTTTATTTTTTCTTTTTGCTTCTTCCTTTTCTTTTATTTGATTCTCTTCATCATTTGTTTCATCTTCTGTATCAAAAAAATCTTTTAAATTATTATTTTTTTCTATAGAAAAATTTGTTATTATATTATTTTCACTTTCTATACTTTCATTTTTAATATTCTCATATTTTATGTTTTCATTTTTATCATTATTTATAGAATAAGAATTAAAAGAACGAGTATTATTAAAAATATCATTATAATTAGTGTCAAAACTGTATTCATTTATATGACTTTTTTCATTAATAGCTAATTTATTATAATATTCTTCTTTATCATTTTTATCAAAATCATACAAATAATTATTCTTTTTCTTATATTTATTCACAACAGAAAGCAAATCATCTATGTTATAATTATCCATTTGCGAAATTTGAAATAAAGAATATGAAATTTTTAGTGCATCTTCATCTTCATTATCCACACTTCGTAAAATTTTAATCAATAATTTACTTATTTCAAAAGATAAATTACTATTGTAATTTGGTAGAACTACAAAATTAATACTATCAAATAATTTTTCTCTATCTAATAATATAAGTCTTGTATCTAATACTAGTGAGGATTCATTAATAATATACTCATTCAAATTTATGAAAACATTATTTATTTCTTCAATTAAACTTATAATATCTTTAAATGTTAGTTTTCTTTTTTTTATTATTTCATCTAAAGGTATATAGTTATTTATTGATATTTTTATATTTTCTTTATTCTCATAGTAAATGTATTCTAATGGTAATACTTTTTCTATTTTTTCATTTTCAAGTACTTTTGCTTCATATGTGTTTTTATCTACTACAAAATCTTCTATAAAAATTGAATAATTTTTGATATTTTTTTCAAAAGTTATATTTAATTCTTTATTCTTCATTTTCATTCGTACTCTTCTCCTCTTTTTCATCACTATCTAAAATGGTTAATGCTCTTAGTGCTTCATCTGGATAAAACTTTTTATTTCCTTTAGTATATGCTATATGCTCTATATCAATTTGACTTTTAATAAAAGTGTTTGTCTTACGAGCAAATCCAAACGAAAAAGTGATCATATACATAATACTAAAAATAATTATCGACATTACTATACTTGCTTCAACTGTATTCATATTCTTCTCCTATATCCAATTTTTAAATAATACTTGTAAAACAAAAGGTAAAACACAAGGAAAGAATGGTATAAAAATATTATTTACTCCTACTTTTTTATTCTTTTTAAAAATAAAAACAAATAAAGAGATTATACATGAGAAAAATAACCCACATATAAATATATACAAATTTTCGTACCAATAAAAATTAAAAGCATTTATGATAAAAAAGATTGCATCTGCTTTTCCTATTCCCTCTCTTGTTATAATTGATAATCCAACTACTATTATGCCAACTATCATCGATAATAATAATGCGTAAAAATCAAATAACATATTTTCTTTATTAATTCTTATATAAAAATTTATTATTGATATAAATAAATATATCAAAAGTTCTCTTAAACCTACTTTCTTCTCTAATAAATCTTTTATTGACATATAAATCATTATGATAATTAGTATTATACAAATTGTATTTTTGTAATTCATTTTCCCTCTCTTTTCTCACAAGCAGAACAAAGACCCAAATCTTCAACTTCTGCTTTATATACTTCTTTTATATAAGCAAGCACTCTAGAGCAATTATTTAAAAAATGATATCTTATACCATATTTTGTGTAATATAGTACATAATTTGAAATATCTTCCTTTTCTTCTATACCCATTTTTTGTTTACAAAGTGTACACTCTGAATATGTACTCCCTGTTTCATTCCTTATATCTTTTATTTCATTACTGTTAGTTGATTTTAATTCTTTTGTTAAATAATAACACTCTTTTGATGTATGATATTTTGATGCATAATTGGAAATAAATACAATTTCACTACTTGTTGATATTTTATCTTTTGATTTCCATCTTGCACCATCTGCTCCAACAAAAGCTCTTCTTTCACTTATCAATTCTTGGCTTTGATTAACATTTAAAAAAGATGAAAATGGCAATTTATAAAGTATTCCCATATCATATTTTATAATATTTGTTTCATCATCATATACTTTAGTATTATATGGCAAAGCAACTATTATAGTATCTTTAAGACTTTCTGATAATGCTATATCAAAATTTGTAAAATTAATAATATTATCTAGTGTATCATTATTTATAATACCAATTCTTTCTTTTACACTTGGATTTTTTGATATAGTTTGTTCCAATGCTTTTGCATAGCTTATAGTCTTAGATAAAAAATTCATATCTCTTAATATTTGAATATTGCTTTTTATTATTATAAAAGGGCCAAACAAAATACATACAGATATAACAAATATAGACATTGCTATGGATGCTTCTATAGATAAAGACGCTTTTAACTTCTTCTCTTTATTAAATATATATAGAAAAGGGATATATGAATTTATTTTTTTGATTAATTTATTTATCATATTCTTGATATTTTTTTATTTTTTTATAATTTCATTATCCCTTTACTATTCAATAGAATTAAATATACCCTCATAGCTACAATATGATTCTATATCTAGTGAATAAGAAGTAACATTCGAATTTTTTAATTTATCAAACATTTTAAAAATTGTCATTAATGGGTATGTTTTGAAATGATTAGTAAAAGAAAGACTGTAGCAAAGTTTTTCTATATCAAATTCTTCCTCTTTTTTCTTAATATTATATTCCATTAAATTTAAGAATCTTTCATTTATTGTCTCCGATTTTTCTAGCAATAATATTATTCTTAAATAATCTTTATAACTTAAGCCTGTTGTTTCTTCTTTATCTTTGTTTATTTGTTCTAGACCATCTTTAAATAGTAGTGTGCCATCTATGTCCCATGTTTTATTTGTATGTAGCGGTGGAACTTTTTCTCCTTTACATAATATTTTAATATCATATACAGATTGCACTAATGCCCATATAGTTATAAAAAGAAAACTCCATATTGCTGCGAGAGCTGGGGAACCACCTATTTTTGCAGCTTCAGTCATTACTATTTTTAATTTTTCAGGTGAAGATACAATATGTATCATATTTGCACCCTCTCTCATAGCTAGTATGCGATATAATGTGCTTTTTAATGCTTCTTTATCGGTAGTTTTACCAGATATAATATACTCTACTTCAAATTTTTTTGATAAAGACCTAACTTCTTCTTTAATAAATTTTTCTCTATTATAAAAATTAAAATTACTAAATGTGTATTCTGTATATAAGCATTTATATATTATATTTAAATCACTTTTAATATCTCTTTCTTTACTTAATAAAATTTCTTCATTGTAAACATATTCGTTAGGCATTGCTAAACTCAAAAGCCCATCGCTTATTACATTTTTTATATTATCTAATATATTAAGTAAACCTTTATTAATAGGATTATTATTTAAATATGCAAGAGATACTTCTATATCCTCAAATTCATATGATATTTCTTCTGCTAATTCTCTATACTCTCTGTATACTCTTCTTATTTCATCATTTCTCTCACTTTTATCTTCTATATCCTGCGCATTTGATAATTCATCATAGTAATCATCAATAAATAATTCTATCATTTGTATTTTGTTTGGAAAAATACTTAATTCATTTTTTACATTTTTTATACTATTTTCTGTTTTTATTACATCTTCATGTGAAAAATACTCTTTATAATCAGAAATTTGAGTTTTTATTATAAGACCCTCTTCTTCGCTTAGAGAAACTCTTTCTATATTATATTTTTTTTCTAAATCATTAACTCTTTTTATCAAATTATTTTTTTTGTTAAAAAAGCTTGTAATAAGTGATTCACAATCATCTGTACTTTTTCGTAAATTAGATAATTTTGAAATAATTGTCTCTATTTCTCTATCATAAAGAGTTTCTTTTAATTTTAATGTTGCTTCATTTGTGTCATTTATTTTATTATTTAATTTTTTTACTTCTTCATCTAATGCTAAAAATTCATTTGAATTTATTTCATATTCTTTTACTGTTTGTTTAATATTCTCATTTATTTCTTGTTTTTTTGTATTCTCTAATATATTATCTGAAAAAGAACTTAAATCACTATTTTCTTTTATTTCAAATTTTGAACTAGCAAAAGAAATAACAGAATCAATTATTCCATAGTTCATATAATCTTTTATTTCATTTTCAAAATTATAATCACTCAATAAATTTTTCATTTTCATATCTATGTCTTCATTTATAGTGCCTGCAAAATAGTTTTGTACATTTTCTCCATATACATCTAAATGTGGAATTAAAAAATCATAATATTCTTTTTTTAATAAGTCTTCTTCATTATATTCTATACCAAAAATACGATACATATTCCAAAGATCTCTATGATACAATGAAAACATTGAATCTATAGCATTATTCGATGCGTATTGATAATATAATGCTGCTCCTCTTATTCTACAGCTTTCTATCAATACCAATATCAAAGATAAAATACACACAAAAGATATCGATAAATAAATTGATACTACAGCATAAAAAGGTTTTTCATTCTTAATATATTTTTTTAGCTGTATCATCTATTTGAGAAAAAACTTGCATAATAAGTGAATTTAGTCTATCTTTAAAAATATATACAAGTGCTATCAATACGACTAGTATTAACACTATTTCTATAGTTCCAACTCCATCCTCTTCTGTAAAAACTTTATCTACAGTTTTCATAATCTTTTTTGCTTTTTCATTTGTTTTAAAATACAAATCAAATATTAAATCATTCATTTTATTTCTCCTTTTTTTATTATTTTAAAATGACATAAGTGCTGGTACCATGACTATTACCATAACTATTCCTAGCATAATCATAAGTGGAAATATTAATTTTGTTGATGCCTCCTCTCCCAATTTTTTAGCATTTAATTTTCTTTCTTCAAATGCTTCCATTACTTCCAATTTTAATGTTTGTATTAAACTTCTCCCACCATTTTTTATATTCTGTTCTAAAATATTCATAAATCTTGTATATACTTTTAAATCTATATGTTGAACAAAATCGTTGTAACAAGCATTCTCTATTACTCCAGAGCTTAACTTTTTTGACATACTTTTAATCTCTTCATAAGCAAAAGTAGATTTTGCAACATTATTTGATACATTCATTTCATAATTATTTGATATTTTTATAAAAGCATTTCTTATTGTCATACCACAAGCTACATATATTAATAATTTCGATACAATATTTGGATAATCTAATAAAAGAGTCCTTTCTCTATTTTTCTTTTCTTCTTTCTCTTTTATTTTATCTTTATATCCAAACATTATTGCTATAATTATAAAAAATATAAAAATAATAATTGAACTATAATCTTTTTTTTCATCATAAGATATTTTTACATCTTTAATACTTGTTGGTAAAATAAAATTCTTTTTATTAGTAGTGCTTTTATCTATTATCAATAATTCTTCATCAAATAATTTTTTGATTTTTTCATTATACTCTATTTCTTTAGGAAATATTTTTATTGGTATCAAGTAATTTTTAGATTCATACTCATTTCTTTCATACTTTTTATCGCTGTCTAGTATTTTTGTAGAAAACTTTAGTTTTAAATATCCCTCTACTATTACTCCTAAAGGAAGTGTTTGATTATCTACTTTGCCATCACTAGATATTAATTTTTGATACTCCATATAGTACTCAGCGTTATTCGTTTCTCCCTCTCTATATGGTTCAAAAGTCCAAATCAAATTTATGCCTTTATCTCTATACTCTCTAAATAAATTTAAATCAGATTTTATATTTAAGAAATCTTCATTCCCATTTAAAGCTTTTTCAAGTGTTGTATCATATAAACTATCAAATATTTTTTCTGCTTCTTCTTTTGTATATCTCATTTTTGAAACTAGTATTCTTTTTTCTTCATCTTTTGTATCTAAGCCTTTTACTATCAAATTATAATATGCATCATTTTCTCCAAATGTGGGTCTTGCTATTTGATATTTGGATTCAAAAATAGAATTATTATTAGTAAAAAAAGAAAGTAAACTTAAAAATACACCTAGAACAATTAATATTTTTTGCTCTTTTTTCAATTTTTTAATATATAAAAAAAGTTTTTCTTTACATTCTTTTATTTTATCTTTTAATTCTTTCCATACATTTTTTAAATTCAAATTACACCTCTATATTTAATATCTTTTGTGCCATATAATATGAAAATCCATATGCTATAAGACAAATTGTCATAATCACTCTTCCAATTAGTGTTGTATACATAGGAATTAAAAAATCTCTACTCGATATATTCATATAAATTATTATAAAGAATGGTATTAAATTCATTATTGTTTGTTCAAATTTCTTTTCTGTTGTTTTTGATTCAATATCCATTTCGATTTGAATTTTGTCTCTTAGTGTTTTTAATGTATTATCTATTATTTTATGTAATTCTCCACCAGATTTTTTTGCTAAAATAAACACTTCTGCAAAGTCTATAATATCTTCTATCCCAGATCTAAATGCAAAATCTCGTAGTGGTTCTTCAATTGGTTTATTCATCATAATATAATTGTTTATTATTTTTAATTCTTCTTCTATCATTGAGCTATGTGGATATATTTTTTTTATTTCTTTTGGTATTTTTAAAAATGCATTTTCTATAGAATATCCTGCATCAAGATAAGAAACCAAAATATTAACCATATCTTTAAACTCTAATAACAATTTCTTTTTTCTATTATCTCTAAGTTTATTTTTAATAAAAAATGGATAAACAATAGAAATAGGAATTGAAATAATAGCTATAATAATTGATTTATAAAATGTATATGATACTAATATGCAAAACAGAAATGATTTAAAAAAATATTTACACAAATCATATTTATTTATACGATATGTATTATAATCTAGCTTCCCACTTTCTTCGATCCACAAGTTCTGATACTCGTTCAAAATGATCTTCTTTAATTGTGTAAATTTTTCTAATTTGATAATCTCCATCTTTTAATTCCCCTAATTCAGATATTTCTTGAACTATTCTTCTTCCTTTTTTGTCTCTTGTTAAATGAATTATAATATCTATTGCAGATACAATTTGTTTTCTAATAGCATTAAGTGGTAAATTTTGTGCCATTAAAACCATAGTTTCTAGTCTTGAAAGCATATCTTCACTAGAGTTAGCATGCCCTGTAGATATAGAACCATCATGCCCTGTATTCATAGCTTGTAGCATATCTAGGCTTTCTTTTCCTCTTACTTCACCTACTATTATTCTACTTGGGTTCATTCTTAATGAAGCTTTGATTAAAGTGGACATATCTATAGCACCAGTGCCATCTGCATTTGCATTTCTAGTTTCCATAGATACTAAGTTTTCTATATGAGTAATTTTTAATTCTGCACTATCTTCTATTGTTATTATTCTTTCATCTTTTGGTATAAAAGATGTGAGAGCGTTTAAAAAAGTAGTTTTTCCTGAACCAGTCCCACCAGATATAAAAATATTGTATCCAGCTTTTACTAATTCCTCTAAAAAAGCTGCTGCTTCTTTTGTTATTGATTTTAACTCAATTAATTTTTCCATACTAATAGTCATTGGAAACTTTCTTATGGTAACTGTTGGCCCCTTTAGTGCAATAGGCGGCAATACTATATGCACTCTTGAACCATCAAGTAGCCTTGCATCTACTATTGGATTTGATGTATTAACCACTCTATTTATTTTCCCTACTATTTGCTGAATAATATTTTCTAATTGTTCTTTGCTTTCAAATTTTTTATTCCATTTTATATATTTACCTTTTTTTTCTATGAATATCTCTGTCGGAGAATTAATCATAATCTCATTTATATCATTATCATCTAGTATTTCTTGCAAAATATCATATCTTTTTAAACTATCAAATATAGCTTTTCTTAAATTAATTTTTTCTTTTACGCTTATTTCTTCTTCTACATCTATTTTTAATAAAAATGAATCTATTAAATCATAAATATATTTTTCATCTAATTCCTCTTTGTTTATTACTTCAAGTAGTATTGCTTTTTTAATAGTATCTTTTAATTCCATAATTCTATTATTTAACATGCATTTCCTCAATGATATTCATATTTATAGTATTATTTTTCTTTATATATCTTTTAAACTTATTATATTTTTGTAACTTTACTTCATCATTCCCTAAAGGTATAATAATCTTCCAAGCATTTTGCATTAAAAATTGATTTCTTATATAAGAAGTATCTAAATCAATAAATATACTTTCAAATTCCATTTCTATAGCAAGTGTATTAATTATTTCTTCTATATCATAAGGTGTAACTAATGATAAATCATCTGGGAATGATACTCCTTGAATATAAAATAAACTACCTTTTTTATCTATTTGGGTCTCAATTTTTTCTTTTTTTAATTCACTACCCTTATAAAAATATATTATATTAGAAAAATTTTTACTATTTGTAGCAAAATCCATCTCTTTTATTGATAAATATAAAGTCTTATTATTTTTTGAAAACTCTTTTGCCATTAATTGAAAATTATTTTTTACACTAATATTAGAAAAAGCAGAATATAATAATACTAATTTAATATTCTTTTTACTCTCTTTTACTTTATCTTTTTCATTATCAAATTTTATTATATAATCAATTTTTTTTGATAAATCACTAATTTTTTGATATTTATAAATTTGAATACTTTTTAATTTTTCTAATTTTTCTTTTGCTTCTTCCTCGCTGGTTTTACTTTGTATGTTTATATCTTCTTCTTTGTTATCTGTTAAGAAAATAATTCTTTTACATAAAAAATCATCTAAATCAATATTGTAATTTGAAGAAATAATAATTGAATTTATTTTTTCATCCTTTTCATACTCTTTTAAAGCTTTTATATCATTGAATGGTAGAAAATTTGATAAAGAAATATTTTTTCTTAAATGTTCACATAAAGTTTTTGCAAAAGAAATATTTTTATCTAGTATAATTATTTTATTTTTCATTAAATAACCCTTTCTATTATAAAAAATGAAAATGATCCTATTAATATACAAGGTGCTAATGGTACTCTTCTCCTACTTGCTATTATTATTAATAAAGCAATAATAAGTGAGATAAATAATATTACCAAAGCACTACTATAATTCATTAAGCCTATAACGACAGAAAATATTTTGATATCACCCGATGGAATATTTATAAATAACCTTAATATGATAAAAATTGTAAGTGATATTGTATATTTTATAGGGAATAATATTTGAATGGGAGTTCCAAATAATATTTTTTCGAAAATTGTATATAAAAAAATTGTTAAAATGGAGAAAAATAAAATGCTATTAGGGATAATAAATTTTTTCATATCATATAAGCTAAAGACAAAAAATATACTTAATAATAAAAACTTGTTCCGAATAAAAACCTCCTTTAAGAAAAATTTAAGGATCATTTTCTTGAAAGGAGATTAACATATATTTTTTTATTTGAATACTCTAAAGCTCGTTATATTATAAAATTTGTGATAACAAAAAAGTATAATATTTTATGTATTACATATTTTAATGTAGTAATTAATTTTTTTTATTTCCATTTTTTTATTTTAATTATTTATAATAAAATTAGAGTGTTTTAAATACATTGTTTTTATTATTTCATTATGATATACTTTTATTAAATTAATTTTTTTAGGAGTATTGATATGAATAGTAATCAAAAAATTGCTGTCTTCGATTCTGGTCTCGGTGGTTTATCAGTCTTAAAACACCTTTTAAATGCTTTACCAAATGAAGACTATATTTATATGGCGGATTCTTTAAATGCTCCATATGGAATAAAAAGCCCAGAAGAAGTACTAGAATTAACAGAAAAAGCTTTTGATACTCTTTTTTTTCAAGATATAAAAATTCTCGTTGTTGCATGCAATACAGCATCCACTCAATATAATGAAATAGGTCATAAAGAAAAATATAAAAACAAATTAATATTTACCATTCACCCTAGCATACAAGGTCCTCTAAATGATAATCGTACATCAAATATTTTATTAATGGCTACAAAAATTACTTTACAAAGTAATTATGTAAAAAATATGTTACAATCAAATAAAACTGAAAAGAAAATAGAAACACTGGCCGCTGGTGATATAGTACCTTTTGTTGAAAAAAATAATACGAATAGTTCAGAATTTGATCATATGTTACATAATTTATTATTAAAATACAAAAATATAGACTCTGTGATTTTAGGTTGCACACATTTTCCTTTTGTAAAAGAACAAATTAATAATGAATTAATGAAAAACAACAATAATAAAGAAATAATATTTTTTGATAATGCTATACATTTAACTAAAAGTATTATTAATACTTTAAAAGAAAAAAATATACTTTTTACTAATAAAAGAAGCATACATTCTGTAGATATTATAGATACTTTAAATGATAAAACTCGTTTACCAATATATAAAAAGTTGGTAGATAATACCAACTTTAATTATAATTTTATATGAATTTTTTTTATTAATATTAAATATATTTTAAATCAAAATTAATAAATAATTGAAGTGATGTTGTTCTTTGGCTTACTTTATATCTAATTAAATCTTCAAATTCTTTTTTATCTTTATCTGTAAATTCCCAAGGAACTACTATATCAAAATAAATATTTGTAAAAACATCTCCTCTTACTACTCTAAAATCATGAAAGGTGATTCCCTCATATTTTTTGTACTCTTCTTTTACAGGATAAGAATAAGAATTTAATGTCTCCATTGAGTTATTTGTTATTTCATTAAACACATCACAAAGTATATTTTTATATTCAATAGTTTTTGCATTGGTAATATCTGTTGGATCCATATGTATAACCAAAAAAATACCCATCTTTTCTTTTGCATCTTTTTCTATTTTATCTATAATTGAATGTATCTCTTCAATATTGTCTTTTGAATTAACTTCTGCGTGGATTGAAGCCATATATGATGATGGCCCATAATTATGAATAATCAAATCATGTGTGCCATATATTCCTTTGTAGCTAGCTACAAAATAAGTAATTTTATCGTATAAATGAACATCTGGCATTTCTCCAATTAATGGTTTTAGAGTATCTCTTACAATATTTATTGCATTATACATTATAAAAAGTGATACAACGACTCCCAAAAAAGCATCTATATTTTTTCCAAACATTAAAAATACTATTATAGATATTAATGTAGATAATGTAATAAGAACATCTGAAAAAGAATCTGTACTTGAAGCTCTAAAAATATCTGAATCAATATCCTTAGCTATTTTTTTATAATAAAAGCCTAAGATTATTTTTACTATTATAGAAATAACCAATATAATAATAGTAACATTATTTGCAAATAATTCTTCTTTATTTCTTATTTTTTCTATTGAATTTAATAATGAAAAAAATCCAACTTGTAACACTAAAAAAGCTACAATAAATGCAGAAATATATTCTACCCTTCCATGCCCAAATGGATGGTTCTTATCTGCAGGTTTATTAGCTAAATGTGTTCCTACAAGTGACACTATTACAGATCCAGCATCTGTTAAATTGTTAAATGCATCACTTATTATAGAAATGGAATTTGCCAAAAAACCTATTGTAACTTTTGATATAAATAATATTATATTTAAAAATATGCCTACTATTGATGCTTTTGTAGCTACTTTTACTCTGTCTTTTGCTTCTTTCACTATTCTCCCTCGTATTTTACAACAGAAGCAACATCATATTTTTTTAATTTATCTCGACCATGTAATCCACATAACTCAATCAAGAAAATATTTTTTACTACTATACCACCTAACTGTTCTACAAGGTTTATTGTCGCTTCTACAGTGCCACCTGTAGCTATTAAATCATCAACAATAACTACTCTCTCGCCTTTCTTTATTGCATCTTTATGAATTTCTATAATTGCTTTCCCATATTCAAGATCATACTCTTTTTGTACAGTAGCCATTGGGAGCTTACCTTTTTTTCTAACAGGAACAAATGATTTACCTAAGGTGTAAGCTATAGGTACTCCAAAAATAAAACCTCTTGATTCTGCTCCCACTATAATATCAAAATCAACATCTTTCAATAAATTTATCATTTCATCAATGGCTAATTTTAAACCATCTTTATTTTGCAATATTGATGTTACATCTCTGAATATAATTCCTTTTTCGGGAAAGTCTGGAATTGAGCGAATATAATCCTCAACTTTTTTCATTTGTGTCTCCTAAATTACTTTTGCCAATAATCTTTTGATAATATTGTATTTACAACTGCACCACTGTCAACATTTTTAAATTCTGCTTTTATCTCTTTGTATGGATCTGCTTCATAAGAATGATATTCTGCTCCAGACATAAAGAAGAAAGATGCAAGTGCATCATCATTTATTGCAGGTGCTGTAGATGTAGTAGTAATTGTACAAGTTGTAAAATCATCATTTACTTCCATAGATTTGATATGTCCAAAAACACCAATCGCCAATAGCTCTTGTACTCCACTATTGAATCCATTTTTCATAGCTTCAAATGCTTTCTTTCTCTCACTCTTTTTTATAACAATTGTAACTGATCCATCTTCATCTTTTTGAACAGAATCAAATACATAATCATTTTTAGTAGCATTTTCTTTTATTTCATCGACTGTCATTTTACCATATGATATTTCATTAGCTACATCAGCTGGAACAGTGAATGTTACTGTAGTAGAAAAAATTGAGTCATTATTTGCTCCCGTTCCTTGACAAGCTATAGCACTTAATGTTACTAAAGCAATCAAAAGTGCTAATATAGTTTTTTTCATATTATTCATAATAAAAATCTCCTTGTAATTTAATAAATGCTTATTATTGTTTCATTATATCATTAAATTATTAAAAATAAAAGAGCTTTTTTACTCTTCAATTAATCAAATATTGCTTTTTATAAAAAAATATGTTATATTGTCAAACGATAATATTTTTATAAAAAAGTGAGGAATATATATGTTTTTAGCTATGCATCCAGTATTAAAAGTTATATTAATTATTCTTGCAATCATTGTTGTCGTATTATTGATTTTGTTTTTATTAGCAAGAAAACTTCAACCTAAATATGAACAACAACAGCAAATCCTAAAGCAAACAGCTCAAGTAATGTCTATTTTGGTTATAGATAAAAAGATACTTTCATTGCAAGAGTCTGGATTACCTGCTGCAGTAAAAGATAACATTCCTGTTTATTTAAAATGGAAAAAAATGCCTATAGTAAAAGCAAGAGTTCAAGGTAGAGTGATGTCTTTAGTTAGCGATGATAAATTGTTTAAAGATATACCTGTAAAGCAAGAAATTAAAGTATCACTATCTGGTCTTTATATTACAAAAATAATTTCAAAAAAATAATTTTTTATGATTTGATTTTTCTTATTCTTCCATCTCTTAAGTAAACTTTTCTGCCCTTGGCACTGCCCTCAACTGTAAGTCTAAGCTCTACAATTTTAGTATTATCATCTAAATACTCTTCTATTAATTCTGGCTCATCATCATTAAATGCTTCATATACACCAATTTGTACCCCATCTGCATACACCTCTATATAGCAAAATGTATCTTCTGTAGCTGCTGTATGCGTTTGATGTGCAACTTCTACTCTAAAATAATTATATCCATTAATAGAAAATCTGACCTTTGATCCACTTCCTTTAAGGCACATAGCTTTAGGCCATTTATATCCACCATAAACTGTTGCATCCACTTCATTTACAAAATTAGTTGAAGAAGAAACTAAGTTTTTAATATTTCTTCCTGGAATTACTCTAGTACCATCATCACTTGTTCCTGCAGTAGTAGAGCCAGCAGCATTTATTGTAACACCTACAGAGGCTGTAGCTTTGGGAGCTTTATCAACTTTTGCAGATATAATTCTTCCTTGCTCATCTCTTATATTTTTATCATTTTTAATTGCAACTTGATTACTATTTGTTATTTCTTCAGTTACTTTAGATATTGATTTATTTTTTGTAGCATTTATTGCTGTAGCAATTTGTTGATTTTCGCTAAGTAAAGCACCTAATGCTGCATTATCTGTAGCACTTGCTGGATTATATAATTTACCTGTTGAAAGCATCAATCTTTGAGGAATATTATTTACAACCCATTCTCCCTTTTGATTAACAGTTTTGCCATTATAAGTTGTGTCTCTAAGCATTTCACCATTATCATCAAAACGATAACAATATGCTATGCCATCTAAGTCTGTATCTATCCATCGCCATTGAGCTACAATAAAAGTACCATCATCTTGCATATATTTTGTTGAATGATCATCAATAATAAAACTAGCACTAAATGTTGGCATAATGCAAAATGATATAATTATTATATTAATTAATAATCTCTTCATATTCATAAGCTCTCTCTATTATTTTATCCATATCATAGTATTTATATTCACCTAATCTACCACCAAATATTACATTTTCATTTTTTGATAATTGTTTATATTTATCATATAATAATTGATTTTTTTCATCATTTATAGGATAATATGCTTCCATTCCCTCATTCCAATCACAAGGATATTCTTTTGTTACTATTGTTTTATTTGATATAGTATTTTCAAAATGCTTATGCTCAATACTTCTTGTGTATGGAATGTTTTTTTCTGTATAATTTACTACAGCTACTCCTTGATGATTTTCTTCATCTAATGTTTCTGATTCGAATTTTAAAGACCTATACTCTAATTTACCAAGTGAATAATTAAAATATTCATCTATAGGACCTGTAAAAATAATTTTTTTTGCTTCAAATTCATTTTTATTTAATAAATAATTTGTATTAAGAATTATTTTTGCATTGCCAAGCATATTTTTTATCATTTGTGTGTATCCACCAATTGGTATTCCTTGATATGAATCATTAAAATAATTATTGTCGTATATAAATCTTACAGGCAAGCGTTTAATAATAAATGGTGGAAGCTCTTTGCAATCTCTTCCCCATTGTTTTTCTGTATACCCTTTAATTAATTTCTCATATATATCACGCCCTACTAGTGATATTGCTTGCTCTTCAAGATTTGTTGGAGTGTTCGTAATTTCTTTTTTTTGCTTTTCTATTATTTCTTTAGCTTCCTTTGGTGTTTTTATATTCCACATTTTTGAGAAAGTATTCATATTAAATGGCAAATTATAACTTTCTCCTTTGTAAAATGCTATTGGCGAATTTGTAAATCTATTGAAAGTGGCAAAAGAATTCACATAATCCCATACTTTTTTATTTGATGTATGAAAAATATGTGCTCCATATTTATGAACATTTATACCCTCTATATTTTCTGTATAAATATTTCCGCCTATGTGTTTTCTTTTTTCAATAATTAAAATTTTTGCATCACTATTTCTTTTTAAAATTAAATTACTTAATGTTGCTGAAAATAATCCTGCACCAACAAATATATAATCATACATACTTGAACCTAAACCCTTACTTGACATATTTTTTATTTTGAATTATATTATACTATAATTATATTATTATTGCAAAAATAAAATTATTAAGAAAGTAGGAAGATTTTATTATGAAATATAAACAAAAAATACTTATTTTATTCACACTTATTTTTATTATCAATATCAATTTTTTCTCTATTTATGCATCAAATACTATTACAGAAAATAAGCCAAATGTAATTCACCAATTTGATGAAAATACACAATTAAAAACTAATACAGAAAAAGTAGCACACCCGTTGCAAAGTGATTTTTTTGGATATAATTTTAAAGATCAATCTCCTATATTTTCTGTTGATTGTACTAATGATGAAACAAGAAAAGGAAAAGTTGCTTTTTCTTTTGATTCTGCTTATATAAATTTATACACAATTAAACTTTTAGATATATTAGATAAATATAATATTAAATCCACTTTTTTTATGACAGAAGAGTGGGTAGAAAGTAATCCAGAATTGGTAAAAGAAGTTAGTAAAAGAGGTCATGAAATAGGTAATCACTCATACAAACACCCAGATTTTACAAAAGTTTCTATAGATAGGTGTGTGCAAGAATTAACTATATGCCATACAGCAGTTTACAATACCATAGGTGTAAATATGAATTTATTTCGCTTCCCTTATGGTTCTTACTCTCCAACTACTGTAACTATAGCAAAAAATATGGGTTATTATCCAATTCAATGGTCTATAGATACACTAGATTGGAAAGATGATTCAGCAGATGCTATTATGAAAAGATTCAATAATCAAAGTAAGAATTTAAAAGAGGGTGCTATAATATTAATGCACAATGGTGCAAAATATACTCCAGATGTACTTGAGCAAATAATAGCTAAAGTATATGAAAAAGGACTTCAAGTAGTAAAAGTATCTGATTTAATTTATGATAAAAATTTTTATGTACTTAATGGTGTTCAATACAAATTTCCTAATCAATAAAATTAAGTAATAGTTTTTCGTGGACACTTTAATGCACAATCTCCACAATCAATACATTTTTCATTCATTGTAGCTAAATAATCGTTTACACTTATTCCATCAACCTTACAAGTTTTTTCACACATTTTGCATGCTATACAACCAACAGTACAAACTTTATTTGTAACTACTCCTTTGTTTTTTGAAGAGCAAGCAACAATGTGTTTTTTGTTGTAATCAACTAATTTTATTACATTCATAGGGCAAATTCTAACACAGGCGCTACAACCTGTACATTTTTCTTTGTCAACAAAAGCTTTTCCCTCTATAATATGAATTGCATCAAACTTACACACTTTTACACAAGAGCCATAACCCATACAAGCATAAGTGCATCCTTTCTCGCCCTTGTTTGGTATTGTTGAAATAGATAAACAATCTCTTAATCCAAAATAATTATAAACTTTTTTTGTTTTATCACAGCCACCTAGACAATGAACAAATGCTACTTTTCTATTTGCAAGTTGTTTTTCAACTCCAAGCACTAAAGCTATTTTTTTTGCTACACTCTCTCCACCAACAGGGCAAGCATCTACTTCTGCCTCTCCCAAAGAAATAGCTTTTGCAAGTCCATCACAACCTGGATATCCACAACCACCACAATTATTGCCTGGCAAACACTCTCTTATTTTTAATTCCTTTTCATCTATATGCACTTTAAATTTTTCTGATACAAAACCCAAAAATATACCAAGTATTAAACCAAGTATTGCAAGCAATAAAACAGTTATGAGAATATTTAATATCATAATAATCCTTCCTTTATCCTATATTAAGTCCAGAAAAACCAAAAAATGCTATAGACATAAGCCCTGCTATTACTAATACTATTGGTTTTCCTTTGAATGATTCTGGTATATCATTTTCTTCTATTTTTTCTCTTATACTTGCAAGTAATACAATTGAAATTAAAAATCCAATTGATGTGCCAAGAGAATATACTACTCCCTCTATTAGTGAATATGATTCTTGTGCTACAGTAAGAGCCACACCAAGAACAGCACAATTTGTTGTTATTAAAGGCAAATAAACACCTAAAGCATCATATAGTGATTTAATAAATTTTTTTAAAAACATTTCTACAAATTGCACCAATGAAGCAATAACCAAAATAAAAACTATAGTTTGCAAATATCTCAAATCTTTATTGAATAAACCTGTTTCTTCCAAAAAGAAATAATTGATTGTGAATGTGAGTAAGTTAGATAAAAAAATTACAAATACTACTGCAAGTCCCATACCTGTAGCTGTCTTCTTCTTATTAGATACTCCAATAAAAGGGCAAATACCCAAAAATCTTGATAATACAACATTAGAAATTAATGAAGAAGAAATAGCAATCATTAATAAATTCATAATTAATTTCCTCCCTTTATATCAATATGTGAAACACAATTCATACAATCACCATTACAAGATAAAATTTGTGAAGCACTTTTTGATAAATTAGATGGATTAGATGCACCTTTCAAATTCAATTTATTTTGTATAGCTGTCAAAATAGAAAGAACAAAAAATGCACCTGGTGCCAAAACAAAAATAGAAATATGGAATTCATCTGGTATAATATTTATTCCATAAAATGAACCAGAACCCAAAAATTCTCTAACTATAGCTATAATAGAAAGCCCAATTGTGAACCCTATCCCCATACCTACTCCATCACCAAGCGATGGCATTATTTTATTTTTTGCTGCAAAACTTTCTGCTCTTCCAAAAATAATACAATTAACAACTATAAGAGGTATATATATTCCCAATTGCTCATATAATGCTGGAGTATAAGCTTGCATAAGCAAGTCTACTATAGTTACTAATGAAGCTACAATTACTATATATGATGGAATACGCACTCTGTCTGGTATTATATTTCTTAATAATGAAATAATAATATTAGAAAAAATTAAAACAGCTGATGTAGATATTCCCATTCCTATTGCATTTGTAAGAGATGTTGTAACAGCAAGCGTAGGACACATCCCAAGCATAAGAACTAATGTTGGATTTTCTTTTATTATTCCATTATATATTTGATAAAAAAAACCTTCTTTTTTCATATACTCTTACTCCCCTTTTATTTTACTCAGCTCTATTTGCCATCATTGATGCAAAATTTATTGCTTCATTGATTGCATTTGATGAAACAGTAGCTCCTGTTACAGCATTTATTTCTAATTCATTAGATGAAGAATTATTTTTTACTATTTGAAAACCTGATCCTTTTTTCCCTATATATTGAAAATAAAAATCTTCATTAGTAATTTTCATTCCAAGCCCAGGTGTTTCAGACAAGACATTAGGAAAAGCTATTCCTGTAATATTTTTATCATTATCAAATCCTACTATTACTTTTATTTCTCCACCAAAGCCTCTTGAAGAAGTTGTCATAATATATCCTATTTTTTCTCCATTTTTATTTTCTACTTTGAGAGCTTCAATAAGTGAAGCTTCGTATCCCGCTGATGCTCCTATAACATCACCAGAAATATCTATAAATGTATCTCCTCCACTTAGTACTTTTTCATAAGCTTCTTTAATTTTATTTTGTGCAGATATTGCTATAGGCTCTTTTGTATTTTCATATACAAATCCTAAAAGTAATCCTGCAATCAAAGTAATAAAGCATAAAGTAAATGCATCTTTTATAAAATTCGTTTTTAAATTTGTCATTTCTTTGCCTCCCTACCAAATGCTTTGGGGTAAGATATTGATTCTATAAGTGGATACAAAACATTGCCAAGTATAATTGCATACGATACTCCCTCTGTACTTTGAGAAAAAGTTCTAAATATTGCTGTCAAAAAACCAAGCAATAATGCATATATAATTTGACCTATTGGTGTAATAGGTGATGTAGCATAATCAGTAGCCATAAAGAATGCACCAAATATTAGCCCACCAGATAACACTTGCCTAAAAATATAATTTATATCAAATTTTTGATTGCCAAATAAAAATATAAATATACAAAATGATAATATATAAAAAAATGGAATTCTTAATTTTATTATCCCTTTCCATAAAAGGAATATTGCACCTATTAACAAACATATTTTAGATACTTCACCTATTGTACCAGGAATAAAACCCATAAATAAATTGGTAATTGAAGTTGTTTCTCCCATTCTCTCAAGTGCAAGTGGTGTAGCAGAAGAAATGCCATCTATATTAAAATTAGACATTTGACCAGCAAATGATATTAACAAAAAGCACCTTGCACCTAATGCAGGGTTCATAAAATTTTGACCTATACCACCAAATAATTCTTTTATTACTACAATAGCAAAAAATGCTCCAATGATTGGCACCCATAATGAAATATTTGGAGGCATATTTAAAGCTAAAATTAATCCTGTAACTACAGCTGAAAAATCATTTATAGTTTGCTCTTTTTTCATTATAATACAAAATAGCCATTCAAAAAATACACTAAAAGCAATTGTAATTAAAATAATATATAATGAGTGAATACCATAACGCATAATACCAAAAATAGAAGTAGGTAAAAGAGCAATTATCACATATAACATTATTTTACTTGTATTAATTGATTTTCTTATATGAGGTGAAGTTGAAACATTTAATAATTGATTCATTTTTTTACTCCATTTGTATTTTTATTTTTCTCTTTTAAATATGCTCCTGTTTTTCTCTTCATTATTTTGAAGCTTTGAGTAAGAGGTCTTTTTGCTGGGCATACATATGCACAAGATCCACACTCTATACATTCCATTCCATACAACTCATTAAATTTATCATAATCAAGTATTTTTGATGCTTTTTCCATTAATGTAGGTAACAAATTTTCTGGGCAAACATCTACACATCTACCACAATTGATACAAGATGTTGTTTTTTCTTCTGAATCATCTTTAGAAAATGATACAACAGCAGAAGAATTTTTTGCTACTGGCACTTGCAAATTATAAATACAAATACCCATCATTGGACCACCAGAAACTATCTTTTTTGCCGTTTTACAAAAACCACCTACTTGATCAATTAGCGATTGATAATCCATACCAAGTCGCACTTCATAATTACCTACTTTATTAAAACAATCACCAGAAATAGTCATAATTCGCCTAATTAGTGGAGTATTCTCACAAATTGCATTATATATAGATATCATTGTATCCACATTATCTACAATAACACCTGTCATAGCTGGCAAAATAGAAGAATTAATTTTTCTATTTGTAGCTACGAAAATCAATTGTCTCTCTCCTCCTTGAGGATATTTTGTTTCCATAGGAAAAACATCTATGTTTTTTTCATCTTTAACTAAATCATTTAATTTTTTTATAGCATAGGGTTTATTTTTTTCTATGCAAATTCTTCCTTTTGCATTAGGAAAAAGTTTTAATACTACTTTTAATCCCATTAATAATTTTTCACTTTGCTCTATCATTAACCTGTAATCGGATGTAAGATAGGGTTCACACTCTGCACCATTTACCAAAATATAATCTATTTTTTCTGGGTCTTTAGGGGATAATTTGATATGTGTAGGAAAACCTGCACCTCCAAGACCTACTATTCCAGCTTCTTTTATTTTATTAATAATCTCTTCATTAGTGAATTCCAAATAATTACTTTTTTTGCCAAAATTATCTATGGGATTATCAAGAAAATCATTTTCTATGACAATACATTCACTCATATTGCCACCAATATCTAATCTTTTTTCGATTGCTTTTACTTTGCCAGACACGCCAGATAAAACATTTGCAGAAATCATGCCATTAGCTTCAGCAATAACTTGCCCCATTTTTATTTCATCTCCCACTTTTACTATAGGAGTAGCTGGTGCACCAAGATGTTGTGAAACAGGATATACCATCTCTGGTACTGTTTGAACTTTTTCTATAGCTAAATCTTTTGTTATATATTTGTTGTCATTTGGGTGAATTCCACCTTTAAATGTTTTCACTTTTAAACCCTCCTACATCCTTTCTGGTGAAGAAAAACCTAATATTTCTATTATATCATTTAATATGTTTAAAGTTAATTTAATTAAACTTACATAGTAACTCTTTTTATCAATGTTTTCTTCTTTCAAAATATTATGCTCATGATAAAATGAATTAAATGAATTAGATATATCATAAATATAATTACACAATTTATGTGGTGCTAACTCATTATATGCTAAATCAACTTCTTGAATGTAACGAACTAATTGCAACTCCAGATTTTTTGTTACTTTATCACTGGTTTCATAATACACATAATTATTATTCAATTTATTTGTTTCTAATCTTTTTAATATAGATTTTATTCTAACAATAGTATATAAAATATATGGTCCAGTATGCCCCTCGAATGATATGAATTTATCTATATCAAAAATGTAATCTTTAGATATTATATTTGAAAGGTCTCCAAATTTTAGTGCTGATAAAGCAATTTGTGATGCTATTTGCTCATCCTTCTCTATCATTTTTTCTAATACTCTTTCCTTAACTTCATTTAATAATATTTCCAATCGCAAAATTCCACCCTCTCTTGTTTTGAAGGGAGTTCCATCTTTACCATTCATAGTACCAAATCCAATATGTACCATCTCTTGATTACTATCTATTAAAGAGGCTTTTTTTGCTACTCTAAATACTTGCTCAAAATGAAGTGCTTGCCTAATATCTGTAATGTAAATATACTTATTTGGTTTTATTTTTATTTCTCTATCGATAATAGTTGCTAAATCTGTTGTGGCATATAATACTGCTCCATCCTTTTTTTGAATAATGCAAGGAGGTATTTCTTTTTTATCACTTTCTTCTTTTACATCTACAACCAAAGCTCCATCTGATTCATAAGCTATTTTTCTGTCACATAAATCATTTATTAATTCTGGAATATATTTACTTACTGAAGCTTCTCCATTCCACAACTCAAAATATACATTTAATGAATCATAATTTTTCTTTAAGTCTTTTATTGAAATATCTACTATTCGCTTCCATATAGAATAGTAAGGTTCTTTTTCTTCTTGAAGTAATTTTGTTACTTCATGAGATCTATTATAAAAATCTTGATATTTTAAATTTCCATTCTCATCTTTTTCTTTAGCTTTTGCACTTGAAGCAGGATATACTTCTTCCAATTCTCTTATAGTAAAAGTATTCTCTATTCCTCTTTCCATAAGCCCACAAATTGTAAGACCCATTTGAAGCCCATAATCTCCTAAATGAATATCTCCTATAACTTCATTGCCTTTTCTTCTTAATAATCTTTTTATGCATTCGCCAATAACAGCAGATCTTAAATGACCAATGTGCAAAGGTTTTGCTACATTTGCTCCTCCAAAATCTACAATAATTTTTTGTTTATTTTTGTCATTCTCTAACCCAAGATAGATATTTGATTTTAATAATGAGTATAAATAGTATTGCAAAAATTCTTCACTTATTGTTAAATTTACAAAACCTGGCTCTAAAGCTTCAACTTTATCAAATGCTCTAACAAAAATAAGTTTAGCATCTTCATTGCTAAACTTTATTTTTATATCTTCACATAAACCAACTATATCATTTGCAATATCAAATGGTTTTTTATGCAATTCTTTTGCTATAGAAAATGCAGAATTAATCTGATAATCGCAAATATCAGCTCTTTTTGAAATTTCTACTTTTGCATACTCTTTTGAATATGAATTTTGTACAAATTTCTCTTCAATCTCATTTCTTATTATGTCTACAAAACTTTTCATTATGCTCTTGATTCATATTTGCCTGTTTCTGTAACAATAATTATCTTGTCACCAATATTTACAAAAAGTGGTACCATAACTGTAGCTCCAGTTTCAACTTTTGCAGGTTTTGAAGAACCTGTAGCTGTATCACCTTTTACTCCTGGCTCTGTATCTACTACTTCGAGTATTACTTTTTGTGGTGGTTCAACAGAAAAGACTTTACCATTATATAAGCACACTTTACACACTTCATTCTCTTTAACAAATTTCATAATATCGCCAATTTGATCATGTGAAAGTGATATTTGTTCAAAATTATCATTGTTCATAAAACAATATGAATCTCCATCATCATATAAATATTGCATATCTATTCTGTCTACATGTGCTGGTGGAAATTTCTCTGTTGGACGAAATGTTTTTTCCATTACTCCACCATTGATTATATCTCTTAATTTAGTACGAACAAATGGTGAGCCCTTTCCTGGTTTTACATGTTGGAACTCAACTATTTGTACAACTGTGTTGTCCATTTCGAGAGTAACTCCATTTCTAAATTCTCCTGCTGAAATCATAAATTTTTTCTTCTCCTTTTATTACTGTGATAATTTTAATATATAATATAACAATTTGCAATAAATAATTAGCAAATTTTTAAATATACTTCCGCTTTGTTCCAATTATTATAATAATTTAACACTTGCAATATTACATCATCTATGCTTGTATTGTCTACTTTTATGGATGCATTTGACATATACTCATACATTGGTTTTCTTTCATCTATCATCTTTTGAATGTATTCTTCATCAAAATTATTATAAATATAAGGTTTCTCTTTATAATTATTTTTTAAATTATTCATTACTGTTTTTGCATTAGCATCAAGAAATATTATTCTACTAATTGATTTTATTCTATTTGCAATTTCAATATTTTTTGTAAATCCATCTCCTAGAGACACTACCATAAAACGATTTGATATTTTTTTTAATAATTCACTTTCCTTTTTTTGTAAATACAAATCACCTTTTGCTTCAATTATTTTTTGTATGGTACTTTTTTCTTCTATTTCAATTTCGTTATTTGTATCAACTAAATTTAATTTTAGGTCATTAGATAATATTTTTGCTATTGTACTTTTGCCACAGCCCATAAAACCTATTAAAAATAATGTAATCATTTATACCTCACTCTTGAGCCTTTTGGTTTCCCCAATAATAATTTGAATGGACCCTCCAATATTCTCTTCAATTTTATATGAAAATATTTTTCTTTTCCAACGGGTTTAGTTAAAATTGTATATAGGCCTGCTTTATTTGCTCCATATATATCTGTGAAAATTTGGTCACCCACAAAAATTACATTGTTTACATTAAAAAATTGCTTCCCTTGGTTCCCTACACTTATTTTATTTAAGAGATTAATAGCGTTAATGTATCCATCTTTTTTTGGTTTATTTGCATTCTCTATGAATATATCTGCACCTATTTCATAAGAAAAATCATATACTCTCTTACCTGTATTATTTGATACAATACCTATTTTTATTCCTTTATCTTTCAGTGCTTTAATAAAAATTTTAGCATACCAAGTTGCTTCCTCATCGTGAAGCACAAGAGTATTGTCTATATCAAATAAAATTGCTTTTGCATTGTATGTTGAAAAATCGTGTGTGTACACAGAAGTAATATATTCATTTGGAAAAAATTTATTAAACATTTATCTTTTGCTTATTTTTGCTACTTCATCTATAAAAGTATTTACATCTTTAAAATTTCTATAAACAGATGCAAAACGAATATAAGCCACATCATCAATTTTTTGAAGTACTTGCATTACAATCTCACCTATTTCATAGCTTTGTACTTCGTACTTTTCCATTGCATACAATTTAGATTCTATATCATCTAGCATTTTATTGATTGTATTTGCAGATATAGGTCTCTTCTCACAAGATCTTAATATCCCTTTTTCTACTTTTGATCTATCATAAGCTTCCCTATTGCCATCTTTTTTTATAACCAAAAGTGGCATAGTATCTTGTTTTTCATAAGTAGTAAATCTTTTTTTGCACTCTTTGCATTCTCTTCGTCTTCTTATGCTTAATCCATCATCAGAGGGTCTTGAATCTATAACACCTGTGTCTTCGGTGCCACAAAATGGACACTTCATTCATACCTCCTCTATATTGTAGCTTTAGAAACAAAATTATACTACATATTGTGGTTTTTGTAAAGAAAAAAGAGTGTTGAAAAAATAATATATATATTATATAATAATTAAATTAGGACTGAAATTAGGAGAAAGACCAATGAATATTATGCAATTGAAAGAATTATTTATTAATACAAATGATTATTATGATAAAAATATAACTGTATGTGGTTGGATTAAAACAAATAGAGACTCAAAATCTTTTGGCTTCATTGTTCTTTCAGATGGTACATACTTTGATACATTGCAAGTAGTATATGATGAATCACTAAAAAATTTTAATGAAATATGCCATTATAATGTAGGTTCATCTATAATTTGTAAAGGAAAATTAGTATCTACACCAAATGCAAAACAAAAATTTGAATTGAAAGCAAGTGAAATATTACTTCATGGCGAATGCCCACCAGATTATCCACTTCAACCAAAAAAACACACTATGGAGTTTTTAAGAACAATTCAACATTTAAGACCAAGAGCTAATACTTTTCAAGCAGTTTTTCGTGTTAGATCTTTAATAGCTTTTGCAATTCATCAATTTTTTAATGATAGAAATTTTATTTATGTACATACTCCAATTATTACAGCTTCCGATTGTGAGGGAGCAGGAGAAATGTTTCAAGTTACTACTCTTGATTTAGAAAAAATAAATGGAGATGTAGATTATGCAAAAGATTTTTTTAACAAAAAAGTATCTCTTACTGTTTCTGGTCAACTTGATGTAGAAGATTTTGCTCAAAGTTTTAGAAATGTATACACTTTCGGACCTACATTTAGAGCAGAAAATTCAAATACAACAAGGCACGCCGCAGAGTTTTGGATGATTGAACCAGAAATGGCTTTTGCAGATTTGGAAGATGATATGAATTTAGCAGAAGATTTATTAAAATATATCATAAATTATGTTTTAAATAAAGCTCCATTAGAAATGAAATTTTTTAATGATTTTATAGATAAAAATTTGCTTATGCGACTTAATCATATTGTTAGTTCTGATTTTGGTCGTATCACATATACAGAAGCTGTAGAAATATTAGAAAAAAATAATGACAAATTTGATTATAAAGTTTTTTGGGGTGCAGATTTGCAAACGGAGCATGAAAGATTTTTAACAGAACAAATTTACAAAAAACCAATATTTGTTACTCATTATCCAAAAGAAATAAAAGCATTTTATATGAAGCTTGATGAAGATAAAAAAACTGTAGCAGCTTGTGATTGCTTAGTCCCTGGTATAGGCGAGATTATTGGTGGTTCACAAAGAGAAGAAAATTATGAAGTATTAATTCAAAAAATAAAAGACTTTAAATTAAATGAAGAAGATTACAAAAAATATTTAGATTTAAGAAAATATGGTTCTACAATACATTCAGGTTTTGGGCTTGGTTTTGAGCGATTAGTAATGTATTTGACTGGTATAACAAATATTCGTGATGTTCTTCCATTCCCAAGAACTGTAGGATATTGCAACTAAAACTAATTAAGAGGTGCTTATGAGATTTGTACATGTATCAGATGTCCATTGGGGTATGCTACCAGATTCCGATAAACCATGGGCAAAAGACAGAGCTTATGATATTAAAGAAACATTTGCAAAAGTAATTTCTAAAACAAAAGAATTAAATGCAGACCTTTTGCTTATTTCTGGAGATTTGTTTCATCGCTCTCCTTTAATAGCTGACCTAAAAGAAATTAACTCTCTTTTTAATACAATCCCTTACACCAAAATAATTATAGTAGCAGGTGCTAATGACAGATTAAGAAAAAACTCTAATGTTTTATCTTTTAATTTTGCAAAAAATGTGCATTATATAACTTCTGAAGATATTGAATCTATATATTTTCAAGATTTAAATGTAGAAATACACGCTTTTTCATATTACACTCAAGAACTAAAAACAAGAATGATAGATAATTTAAATATTAAAGATGATGACAAAACTCATATTGTTGTTGCTTATGGTGGTGATACTACTCATATGCCTATTGATTTAGATAAATTAACTAACCAAAATATCTCTTATTATGCTTTGGGTTCTGTTCATAAGCCTACAGAATTAGTAGAAAAAAAGATTGTATATCCTGGTTCCCTAGAACCACTTGATATTTCTGAACAAGGTGATAGAGGAATTTTTATTGGCGATATTAATACTATTACAAAACAAGTTGAAAGAGTGTATTTTCAACCAATGTCTAAATTGCATTATATTGCTCTTTCTGTAACTGTATCAAAAGAAACAACTAATGAAGAGCTTTCTAGAACTATAGTGTCTGAAATAAGAAAAAGAGGCGATGAAAATATATATAGACTTCGTTTGATAGGTAAGCATGATCCTGAAACAGTCTTCGACTTTCAAAATTTAACTCATCTTGTTCGCATAGTTGATATAATAGATGAATCTGAACCAGAATACAATTTTGCCGAATTAACAAAAAATCATGCAGAGGATATGATAGGTTTTTATATACAAGCTCTTCAAAAAGAAAATCCAAAAGAAATGTCTGAAATTGAAAAAAAAGCACTATACTATGGTATTAATGCTTTGCTAAAAACTGGGGAGGTTAAATTATGACAATATTAGATTTAACAATATCTGGATTTGGCAAATTTCACAATGCTCATTTTGATTTCTCTGATGGATTAAATATTTGCTATGGAAAAAATGAAGCTGGTAAATCTACTGTTCATACTTTTATTAGAAGTATGCTTTTTGGTATGGAGAAACGCACAAGTCGAGTAGCTAGAGATAATTATACCAAATTTGAACCTTGGGATGATGAGGGTTTATATGAGGGAATTCTAAGAATTTCTTATAAAAATGAAATCTACAGAATAGAAAGAAATTTTCAAAAAGATCAAAAACGCTTTCAAATAATAAATGAAAAAGAGGGGCTTCCTATTGCTTCTCCAGAACTTTTTATGCTAAAAATGTTATTTGGAATGACAGAAACATCTTATACAAATACTATATCAATTGGTCAATTAAAATCTGCAACAGAAGCAGGTATGGCTACAGAATTAAAAAGATATATAAATAATCTTAATTCTTCTGGCGATATATCAATTAATACTTCTTCTGCTCTTGAATATTTAAAATCACAAAAATTGGCATATGAGGAAAGACTAGTCCCCGATGCTGTAATAAAATATTCTTCCCTTTTGGGAGAAATAAAAAATTTAGAAAAACAAATTTCTGCTCCAGAGTATGAAAATACTTTTCCAAAAATTAATTCTCTTAAAGAGCAAAGTGCAAAAAAAGCTCTTGATAATGAAAAAGAATTATCTACATTAAACCAAAAAAATGCTTCGTATACAAATATGTTCAAAGCAAATGGTTTTAATTCAAAAGAAGCTATAGAAGACTTACGAAAAACAGTTTTAAAAATGTTCAATGAATATAAACTTTTGATTAAAAAAGAAAAAAGTTTTTTTAATAATATTTTTAGACCAATTTTATTATCACTTTCTATATTACTACTTTTGTTTCATATATTCTCTTTATTTTGTATGTATCCAAATATCATAAATGATATTAATGTTTTTACATATTTGAATACATATTATAAATTATATATTAACAGTATATTTTTTAGTCCTATAATTATTATTGCTATTTTTATTTTCTTATTCATTTTGCTTGTATTTTCTATTATGTCTACCATAGCTCACTTAGATAGAAAAAATAGCATTGAAGATTTATCTTATACTCTTAGTGAAATATACGCTCATCAACTTGGTGATTCGGAGCTTGATGATGATACATTCAATCAATTTAATTTGCACCTAGATGATATGAACAAGATGTATCTTCAAAAAGAAGAAATAGAAGAAAGAATGGCTATACTAATTTCAGAGAAAAAAGAAATAGATGCAAAAGAAAAAGAGTATTATATTGCTTTACAAAAAATACAAGAGTATCAATTTGAACTAGATAATAAATTAAAGCGTGTATCAGATCTAAAAGACACTTGCGATGGTTTAAAGAAAACAATACAAACCAATGATGAAATAAACAAAGAAATAGAAGCTTTAAATTTAAGTATTGAAACAATCTCCGAACTATCTAGTAAAATTAAATCTTCTTTTGGAGTTCACTTAAATAAAGAAGCTTCTGAACTTTTGAATGGAATAACGAATGGTATATATGATTCTATAAGTATAGATGAAAGTCTTGGTGTATTTTTGAATACCAAAGACCGTTTAGTTCCTATGGATCAAGTATCGAGTGGTACTATGGATCAAATTTATTTGTCGCTAAGGCTAGCAAGTGCAAATTTAATTATGGCTAATGCAGAAGACAGACTCCCTCTCCTATTTGATGATTCTTTTGTAATGTATGATGATGATCGTTTAAAATCTGTTCTTATATGGCTTACAAAAAATATCAAATCACAAATCATAATTTTTACTTGCCATAAAAGAGAATTAGAAGTGTCAAAATCAATTAATATAGCTCATAACATAGTTATGATATAGGTATTTCTACTTTTGTAATTCCTGTTTGTTTCAATAGAATATCATTTTGCAATTGTGCTTGCTTTTGATATTCTCCTACTCTCATTATCTCTAACGCAAGTGCACTAGTTTTATCATTAATAATTCCATATGACTCTTGCCACTTACCCTCGCCATCCACATAATATCCTTCTCCTACAAAAGCATTTCTTGCTAACTCTCCTGTAGTTTGATCTAAATAATACCAAGTAGAATTAATTTTTATCCAACCTTTTACAAGAGCTCCTTTTGTTTTTTCATTAACAGGGTCAAAAAGGTATGTTTTATTATCATTTGACACAAGCCAACCATCAAACATTTCGCCTTGTGAATCAAAATAATATGTATCTATTGAACTTACTTCATTGTTTTCATTAAAATTATATTTATTAAAAAATCCATTAGCAGCAAGTGCTTCTTCACCATTTATACCTTTATATGTTAATTTCCAAGTACCTTTTTCACTATCATATATCCAAGATGAATCAGAAACAATATCATAAGACTGAGTAATATTAATACTACTTACTTCTTTTGTAATACTTGTTAAAATAGCTGTATTTTCAATTGGAGTAGTGGTGGTTTTAGCAACTACTGTTCCACCACCACCGCCACCGCCGCCTCCCCCGCCTCCGCCGCCGCCGCTCGTTTTCCATATTGCTGTGAAGGATTTATTTCCTATCGTACCTTTTTCTATAGTAACACTTGTTTTATTTACCACTTGCCCATTTTCAATATATTGCCAATAACTAAATTTATATGAAGAATTAACATATGTAGGAGTTTGTAAGGTAAATGTATCTTCTGTTGTAAATGAAGTTTTCAAATGCTTGTTAATAGCTAAGTCTACATTATTATATGTTATTGTATAAGTCTCTAAATCAGTTTTCCAATATGCTTTATATGTTTTATTGCCTATTGTTCCTTTATTAATTGTTACATTTGAACTCGTAGCAATATTTCCGTTATCGTTTGTATATTCCCAATACTCAAAAGTATAATTATCATTTTCATGTAGTGGAGTAAGTAATGTAAATGTTTCCTCTGGAGTATAAGTGGTTTTCATATTTGGATTTTTAATTAAGCTTACATCCTCATATGTAATATTGTACTCTATAGGATTCCACTTAGCATATATATTCATTCCATTTGTTGTTAGCACTTTTTTATTGTTTAATTCATATCCTGTACCATCACTTGTAGAATTCCATGAATCAAAAGTGTAACCAAGTCTTGTAGGCTCTTCTATTTTCTCTGGATTCAATTTAAATTTTTTTGGTATAGAAATTGTAGCAGTATTAATTCCACTTGCATATTTACCACCATTAGCATTATAAATAACTTCTTCATCATTGCTTTCACTTTGTGAATAAAGCTTTATGTGAAAGTTTGCATCACTAGGATTGACCCACGAACCAGCATATGTACTTAAATAGCAAGCTACATTATAAGTTCCATGTGAATCTGTTGTGCTTGGGAATGTTGTTATAAACTTCATTGCATCCGTACCTGATTCTGTATAAGAAGAATCTATTGGTATTGTTTTAGCTATTTTATTACCAGCACTATCACAAAAAATAAGATATATACAATAATATATTTCTGCTCCAGCATTATCATGTTTTGTAATAAGAACTTTTTTTTCATCTCCATTTGTATCTATTGTATCAATATAATTAAATCCATTTTGTAATGTAGCTGTTTTTGCCCAAACTAAAGATGCACTAATAGAGCCACCATAATAATCTGTTCTCCAAAAAGAATTTAATTGAAGTAAATAAATATTTGCTATTACATTATTTTCAATTGAATTTATTCCTACTCCCTTAAAATACTCTTTTTCATTTGCTAATCTATATGGTACTTTTATTTCTTGTACATAATCTATAGTAGTACCCGGAGATGTGCCACCATCATAATAATATGTATAATCATAATCATAATCATTTGGCATATACTCGCATATGTTAAAACTTGAAGCAGAGTATGGTCTTGAGGGTGTATCAGAGCTTATAAAATAGTAATCATAATTAATCAAATAAAGCTTGTCATCTTCCCAAGAGTTTTTTACTATCCAGGCTCCATCTCTTGCTGGTGCATTGTTTGGATTAGATGTAAAATTTGATTTTGAAAAATTATCATCCCAACCAATTATTTGCATTGCATGAGCACCATTTGTTGTTTCGGAGCCATTCGCCATAGTCATATATTTTTTGCCATTACTATCTGTATACTCTTTATAAAAATCTGGGCTTGGGTATGAAGTTGGTACATAAGTACATACAATAACAACTCCATTATCCATTATCCCTTGTTTTATAATATCCATTAAAGTATTATTCATTGATCCATCATATTTTCTATAATCTTTAATATTATATACTATACTAGATTTTAATGAAGCAATATTGTCATATGCGACATTAGCATTTGGTTCAATAGGTGGGTTTATCATTCTTTTATTTTGTATTATATAAGAAATAGGTGCTTTACTCTCGATAACTAAAGCTTGCCTTTTTGCTAAAAAATTTTGCGATATTACTGAATTTATACCACTTGCTGAATACGGACCCCCATTGTTTAATTTCATACTAGAAGCACCTGCATTATTTAATTCATCACTTGGATGATTTTGAACAAAATAAGCAAATGCAGATTTTGATAATATAAAATCACTTGCACCTTGGTATCCTAGTTCTTTTACATACTCTGGATAATTTTTTATAAGTGAAGCTTCAACTTGTCCTATAGTAGAAAAAGTCAAGCATAAGCTTGTATCCTCTTGGCTTACAAGTGGAGTTATAAATCCCTCATCCATAGAATTATATTTTGTAGGAAAGGAAGCCCTGCTTTGTGCATTATATTTTTGATAAGAAAATGATACATTTCCATTTTTACCACCCTCGCCAGCATATAATGAACTATCATCATAATATAACTTTTCTTTAGAAAAAGAACCAGAAATAAATATTGCTCTTCCACCATATCCACAACCTAAATCATTCTCTTCCCCTCTATATGCTTTTTCTTCAAAAAAAGATAAATAATTTATTTGAATAGGAGATACTTTTTGTGGTGCTTTTTCATCAGAATATCCTCTTCCACCCATACCACCAGTTATAGTAGAATTAATAATTTTTATATTAAAATCATCTTTATTAAATTCACATACTATAGCATCTCCACCATCGCCTGCTGTTCCACTTTGGAGAGATAAGCCCTCTCCTCCATTTAATATTACATTTTCCAATGTTAAATTAGAGTCCAAAATATATATTGCATTACCACCATTTTTTTCATCAAGTACAATTTCTTTTTTTTCTTTAGATAAATTAATATTAATAAGTTTGTCTTCTTCATTACTATCATCTTCTAATTCATCTAATAAATTAAATAAGACTTCATCACTGTATGCATTTATAATTCCATTTCCCTCTGCCTTGCTAGCATTGATAGTACCATTTTTGATTGTTACATCAGCATTTGATATTATAAAAGCAACTTCCTTAGTACTAGGAGCATTTAATATATGATTATTCAAATCTATAATTGAATTTGAATTAATATTGATACTTTGAGAAAGAGTTGTATCTTCTTTTAATACATAAACATTGTCATTTTGATTAAAATATTTTTGTATTTCACTAATTGATGCTATTATTTCTAGTGCATTACTTATTGTGGAAATATTGATATCTGCATCACTTATTGTAGCAATTTGTTTATTATCTTCTATATCTATTTCACTTTTTGTAGATATTATATCTTCTTGAATAATTATTTCTTCTTCAACTATTTCGCTTTTTGTAGCAAGTAGCTGAATATCTTCATTTGTTTTAGTTGTTGTTTCTTCATCTGTTGAGACTTCTTCTAAACTTTCTTTTTCTTCATCATTTTCTTTAGTAATATTATCATCTGGGTTTATTTCTTCGCTTTCATTTATTACTTCGTTTTCATTTTCTTCATCAATAGACTCTTCTTCTTCAACTATGTCTTTTGATTCTAAATCATTATTTTTTGTATTTATTAATTCTGTTTCTGTACCAGTATCTATTTCTATTTCAGTATTTATATCTTCTAAATTATTTTCTAAATTAATATTGTTTGTTTTTTGTGAATTCTCTTCTGCTATTATATCTGCTTCTGTATCATTTATTATAATTTCTTCTATGTTTTTATTTTGTATAGTGCTTGTTTCTTCATTGAAAATATTATTTTCTCCATTTGCATAAAGCATAAACACACTTGTATTAAATACAAGTGTGAAAATTAAAATGAATGAAATAATTTTTGATATTTTATTTTTTGTAATCATAATATTAAAAATAATTTATTCTATGAATTTTACTATTCCTATATATGGGAGTTCCCTATGTTTTTCTGCATAATCTATTCCAAAACCTACAACAAATTCATCTGGAATATCAAAACCTACATAATCTGCTACAAAAGGAACTGTTCTTCTTTCTTTTTTGTCTAATAACACTACTATTTTTACAGATTTTGGTTGTCTGCCAATAAATAAACTTTTAATGTAATTTAATGTGTTCCCTGTATCCAAAATATCTTCTACTATTAAAACTTCTTTATTCTCTATAGAAATATCCAAATCTTTTGTTACTTTTACTATACCAGAAGACTCTGTAGAAGAACCATAGCTTGAAGCTTGAAAAAAATCAATATTCAAATTTTCAACATCCAAATATTTCATAAGCTCTGCCATAAATGAAACTGCACCTTTTAATATACAAACAAGAATGAGGTCTTTCCCTTTATAATCTCGGTTAATTTGTGCAGCCAATTCTTTTATTCTTAATACTATTTCTTCTTCGTTTAAATACTTTTCAACTACATATTTTTTCATATTTTATCCTTTACTTTTTTTAAAAAGATTTTAAATAAACCGTGCTGTTGCTACAAAAGGTAAATTTCTTAATTCTTGCTCATAATCAAGCCCATATCCCAATACAAATTTGTCTTCTATTTCAAAACAAACATAATCTGGATTAAGTGGCACTTCTCTTCTTTCTTTTTTATCAAGAAGCACACAAATTTTTACTGATTGTGGATTTCTTGATTCAAACATTTTCATAAGGTGTTCTAATGTATGACCAGTATCCAAAATATCTTCTACAATAAGTACATTTTTATCTTCTATAGGTGAGTCTAAATCTTTTGTAATACGTACTAAGCCAGAAGACACTTTTTCATCACCATAACTAGATACAGACATAAAATCTATTGTTACATGATCCAAAGTTAAATTTTTCATTAGATCAGATAAAAACATTACAGCACCTCTAAGTATGCATATAAGTCGTACTTCTTTTCCCTCATAATCTTTATTTATTTCATTTGCGACTTCTTTTATTCTTTCTTGAATTTTTGTTGCACTAATATATTCATCTGCATAAAACTTTTTGCCATTGATGTCTGTGAACAATCTATTTGATAAGTCAATCATTTTTTATTCTTCCTTTCCATACTAATTACATTTTCATTTTTTTTAAATATAAGTACTGATTTTTTTTTGTCAAGTGTTATCTTTTTAGGTAAATCTATATGAAGACCATTATGCCCCTCCGATATTTTAATTATATCAAAAAAGTGTTTTTTAGTAAAGTCTTTTAATGGTATCATAGTTTGAATTATTTTTTTTATTACTTCAATTTTTAAAGTTTTATTGAGTGAATTTATTTTAGATGATGATACACTAATAGTGTTATTTTTTTTATCATATTTTACATTTTCATTGTAAAATATTTTCGCATTTTCTTCTATATAATCTTTATCCTCTTTTATTATATTTGCATATTGAGCAATATGTTCCAATGCTTTATCATTTACTTTCTCTAATCTGGGTATTATTTCCATCCTAATATAATTTCTTGTATACTTAATATCTTCATTGCTTGAATCAAACACAAATGGTATTTTTTCTTTTTTCATAAAATCACTTATTTCTATTTTTTTAATATTTAGTAATGGCCTTATTATCTCTTTATTTTTAATATCCATTCCAATAAGCCCATCCATTCCACTCCCTCTAATTAAATTATGAATGATTGTTTCTACATTATCATTTAAATGATGTGCTAGAGCTAAAATAGTATTATTTTTCTTGTCTTCTATTATATTTTTTCTTAATTCATTATATCTAAGTATTCTAGCACTTTCTTCTATTGAAAAATGATTTTTTTTAGCAAAAGCTGGTACATCAATTATGCTTAATTTAAAATCAATATTTTCTTTATTACAAAAATCTTTTGCAAATTGAGCATCTCTATCACTTTCTTTTTCTCTTATTTGATGATTTATGTGATGTGCTTTTAAATTAAATTTAAAATAATTTTTTAATTTATTTAAAATAAAAAGAAGACAAGTAGAATCTTCGCCACCTGAAAAAGCAACTACAATTGTTTGTCCCTCTTTGATTAAATTATTATTTATTATTTCTTTTTTAATTTTTTGTATCATTCTATCAAATCTATTCTTTCTTTATGTCTCCCGCCTTGAAATGTAGCATTTAAAAAACCATCAACTATTTCTTTAGCTTTTTCTATGGAAATAATTCTTGAGCCCATACAAATTATATTTGCATCATTATGCTCTCTCGATAACTTTGCAGATTTTTCTTCTTGCAAACACGCAGCTCTTATTCCTTTTACTTTATTTGCACTTATAGACATCCCTATTCCTGTGCCACAAATTAATATTCCAAATGTGCATTCTTTATTAATTATTTTTTCACATACTTTTTTTGCATAAATAGGATAATTGCAAGATTCTTCACTATCCGTGCCCACATCAAATAATTTATGACCCTTTTCTTCCAAATATTTAATTAGTTCTTTTTTATAAATGACTCCTGCATGGTCATTTCCTATCGCAATATTCATTGTATCCCCTTATTTAAATTTTTATTCCAAAATGTCTTTTAATATACTATCACTATCTACTTTTAAATTTTCTCTTAATACATCCACACTTCCGTGAGGAACAAATTCATTAGGGAGTGATTCATTTATTAATCTTATTTCGTATCCCTTTTCCATTATATACTCAGCAATTGCTTCTCCAAAACCACCTCTTTTTACATTCTCTTCTAGTGTTACTATAGTATTATGCGTTTGGCATAATTTGTTTATCATTTCTGTATCTATGGGACTTGCAAATCTAGCATTAATTAAACTTGCATTAATATTTTTTAATTTTAATTTTTCATATACATGAAGTGCAGTAGACATTGCTCTACCAAGTGCAAGAAGAGCAATATTATTACCCTCATATATTATTTCTGCTTTTCCATATTTTATTTCTTCATCCAAATCATCTAATTCATTAAAAGCGATTCCTCTTGGATACCTAATAGCTACTGGGCTATTCATTTTTGTAGCAAAATCCATCATTTGCTCCAATTCTTTTTGTCCCTTAGGTGCCATAATAGTCATATTGGGAATATGAGATAAAAATGAAATATCGAATATTCCTTGATGAGTTTCTCCATCTTGACCTACAAGACCTGCTCTATCAATACAAAATATCACATGCAATTTTTGTAAACAAACATCTTCTAATATTTGATCATAAGCTCTTTGAAGAAAAGTAGAATATATACATACAAAAGGTATAAATCCCTCAATCGCTAGTGATGATGCAAAAGTAATTGTATGTTGCTCAGCAATTCCTGTATCAAAATATCTATTTGGAAATTCTTTCTTAAAAAGATTAAGCCCTGTTCCATCTGGCATAGCAGCTGTCATTGCTACTATTTTATCATTTTGCTTAGCTAACTCTACTATCTTTTTTGCAAAAATATTTGTATAAGTAGGTAGCTTCTTTTTATTTATTATTTCACCTGTTTCTATTTCAAAAGGTGCAATTCCATGAAATTTTATAGGGTCAGTTTCTGCATATTCGTAGCCATTTCCTTTTTTTGTTTTTATATGAACTACTACAGCTTTTTTTATTTCTTTTGCTCTATCTATAGCTTTTTTTACTTTTTCAACATTATGCCCATCTATAGGACCTATATAAGCTATATTCATATTTTCAAAAATCATACCTCTTGGAGAATGAATTTGTTTAAGAATATTTTTTATTAATATAATAAAATTTATTAATACATCTCCAACATAGGGAATTTTTTCTAAAAAATCTTTTACTTTTTCTTTTAATTTTATATAATTATATGATGTACGAACTCCCTCAAGTGCCATATGAAGACCACCCTCATTTTTTGCGATGGACATATCATTATCATTTAATACTATTATAAAATTTGAAATTAATTTTGATGCATTATTTAATGCTTCAAATGCTTCTCCTCCTGTAAGAGAACCATCACCTATGACAGATACTATAGTTGATTTTTTTTTATTTAATTCTCTTGCTACACAAAAACCAAGACCAGCAGATATTGAAGTTGAAGAATGCCCTGCTCCAAAATAATCATACTGTGATTCGCTTCTTCTTGGAAATCCACTTATACCACGAAATTGTCTTAAAGTAGAAAAATCATCACTTCTTCCTGTTAATATTTTATAAGCATATGCTTGATGTCCTACATCCCAAATAATTTTATCATCTTTTTCCAAATCAAGTGATAATAAAATACCAATAGTAAGTTCTATAGTTCCAAGCGAAGATGCTAAATGGCCTCCATTAATTGAAGTAGTTTTTATTATGACTTCTCGAAGTTCTTTAATTAATTCTTTGATTTCATCTTCCGACAAGTTTTTTATATTATTTGGTTTATTAATTTTATTTATCATTTTCATAAAAATAAAGAGAAGAATTTTTCCTCTCTGTATTTAATTCTTTATTCACTTGCTATCTTTAGTCTCACTAATGCTCTTTTCAATGCAACCTCTGCTCTAAGTACATCTAGTGAACTATCTTTTTTTTGTAATCTATCTTCAGCTCTTTGTTTGGCATTCGTAGCTCTTTCAATATCTATTTCATCTTTCCATTCTAATACTTCTGCCATTACTGTAATTAAATCTGGCATAATTTTAACAAATCCAGAAAGAAGTGCACCTCTTACTATGTTGCCACCTTCTTCATATATTTTTATTTCACCTGGTTCAATGATTTGTGTTGTTGGAACATGAGAAGGATATACGCCTACAAATCCATTTATAGTATTATACTCAATAAATTTTGCTTTATTGTCATAAGCTATTCTTTTTGGTGTTACTATTTGTACTGTAAATTCTTCCATATCATTTCCTTTTTATTAAATTAATCATTTACTTTCTTCATATCTTTTTACTACTTCATCGATTGTACCAGCATTTAAAAATAAATTTTCTGGAATGTGGTCATATTTCCCTTCCAATATACCTTTAAAGCCTTCGATTGTATCTTCAATTTTTACATATTTTCCATCTGAACCTGTAAATTGTGAAGCTACAAAAAATGGTTGAGATAAAAATCTTTGAACTCTTCTTGCTCTTTGAACTGCTTGTTTATCCTCTTCTGATAATTCATCCATACCAAGCATAGCTATTATATCTTGTAATTCTTTATATTTTTGTAATACTTCTTGAACTCCTCTTGCTATTTTATAATGTTCTTCTCCAACTACCAATGGATCAAGCATACGAGATGTTGATGCAAGTGGATCTACAGCTGGATATATTCCTATTTCAACTAAAGAACGAGTAAGAACTGTTGTTGCATCAAGGTGAGTAAATGTATTTGCTGGAGCTGGATCTGTTAAATCATCTGCTGGCACATATACTGCTTGTACAGATGTTATAGAACCTTTTTTTGTAGATGTAATTCTTTCTTGCAAAGCACCCATTTCTGTTTGTAATGTAGGTTGATAACCTACAGCAGATGGCATACGACCAAGAAGTGCTGATACTTCTGACCCAGCTTGAGTGAAACGGAAAATATTATCTATAAATAAAAGAACATCCTTTCCACCCTCATCTCTAAAATATTCTGCCATAGTAAGACCAGTAAGTCCAACTCTCATTCTAGCTCCTGGTGGTTCATTCATTTGACCAAATACCATTGTAGTTTTATCTATAACACCAGATTCAGTCATTTCTGTATATAAATCATTACCCTCACGAGTTCTTTCTCCTACACCTGTAAATACAGAAAAACCTCCATGCTCTGTTGCGATATTTCTTATTAGCTCTTGAATCAATACTGTCTTACCTACTCCAGCTCCTCCAAAAAGACCTATTTTTCCACCTTTTTGATAAGGGCAAAGTAAATCAACAACTTTTATACCTGTTTCAAGTATTTCTTTTGTTGTTGCTTGCTCTTCAAATGATGGAGCGGGTCTATGAATAGGCATATACTTTTCTGCTTTAGGTTGTGGTTTATTATCTATTACTTCGCCTAATACATTAAAAATTCTACCTAAAGTAATCTCTCCTACGGGAACAGTTATAGGTTCTCCATTTGTATAAGCATCCATCCCTCTTCTCAAGCCATCTGTTGGACCTAATGCTATACATTTTACTATACCATCTCCCAAATCTTGGGCCGTTTCTAATACAAGTTTAGAACCATTGTCTCTTTTAATTTCTATAGCTGCATTAATTTCAGGAACTTCTCCATCAAATTTTACATCTACAACAGCTCCAATAATTTGTATTATTTTTCCTTTTAACTCTGCCATAATAATATTTTTCTCCTATCCGTTAATTGCATTTGCACCAGCTACTATCTCAGTAAGCTCTTGTGTAATAGCTCCTTGCCTTGCTCTATTGTATTGAATTGATAAATGTTGTATCAAATCTTGTGCGTTTTGTGTTGCACTGTCCATCGCATTCATTCTTGAACCATTTTCAGATGCTTCGGCTGCAAGAAGCGCTCCATTCAACAAAGATGATAAATATTTTGGAACAAGCAATGTAATCAAATCTTCTTCATTTGGTTCAAAATTCATTATTAATTTTTCATCATCACTAAATTGCGATTTTTTTATTGTAAAACCTTTCTTTTGAATTTCATCTTTAGATATATCATCAGATAAATCAAATGGCATTAATTTCAAAATACGAGGTACATGAAAAACTGTATTTTTAAAATAAGTATATACCAAATATATTTCGTTTATATTGCCACTCTCATAATCTTTGAGTAATCCTTTGGTAATATCTATTACATCTGAATAGTCATAGTCTTCCAATAAATCTGAATAATCTTTTTCTATAATAAAACCTTTTCTTTGCAAACTTTCTTTTGCTTTTCTTCCAATTGCATAAATTATAGAATTGTCTTTATTAAATCTCTCATCTGATAATATTAAACGAGAGATATTAGCATTGTAACCACCAGCAAGACCTCTATTTGCAGAAATAACAACTAAGGCTTTTTTTGAATTTTCATTTTTTAATGGAGAGCGAATATATTTGTGTTGTATATTAGATGATTTTTTTAATATGTCGGCCATAGTAGTATATAATGTTTCAAAAAATGCTTGGTTACTTTCTGCTTTCTCTCTTGTTTTTTGTAATTTAACAGTCGCAACTAATTTCATTGCTTTTGTTATTTGACCAGTTGATTCAATAGAATCTCTTCTTCTTTTTATTTCTTTCATTGAAGGCATAACAAAACCTCGTTAAAATGTCTTTTTAAAATCTTCTATTGCTTTTATCAGATCTTTTTCTGTTTGTTCATCTAATACTTTTGATTCTTTTATATTTTTTAATATACTTGGAGAAGCACTCTCTATATATGAAAGTAAACCATCTTCAAATTCTTGAACTTTGTCTGTAGGTACATCAAGTAAGTGTTTTCTTGTAACAACATATATCATTACAACTTCCTTTTCTACACTTAATGGTTTATATTGTGGTTGTTTTAATATTTGTTGTATTCTCTCTCCTTGAGCAAGTTGCTTTTTGGTTGATTCATCTAATTCTGAGCCAAATTGTGCAAAAGATTGTAACTCTCTAAATTGTGCAAGCTCTCCTCTTATTGGACCAGCAATTTTTTTCATAGCTTTTATTTGTGCACTACCACCTACACGAGATACAGACAAACCAGCATTAATAGCAGGTCTTAGCCCTGCATTAAACATTTCTGTTTCTAGGAATATTTGACCATCTGTTATAGAAATAACATTAGTAGGAATATATGCAGAAATATCACCTGCTTGTGTTTCTATTATAGGAAGAGCTGTTATAGATCCACCGCCTAAGTCTTCACTGAGTCTTGATGCTCTTTCCAAAAGTCTTGAATGCAAATAGAATACATCTCCAGGGTAAGCCTCTCTTCCTGGTGGTCTCTTCAAAAGTAGAGATAGGGTTCTATATGCTGCTGCATGTTTTGTCAAATCATCATATATAATTAAAACATCTTCTCCTTTTTCCATCCACTCTTCGCCCATAGCACATCCAGAATAAGGAGCTATGTATTGAAGTGGTGCAAGATCTGATGCTGTAGCTACTACAACTGTTGTATAGTCCATTGCTTTATACTCTTCTAAAGTTTTTACTAGGGAAGCTACAGTAGATGCTTTTTGTCCTATTGCTACATATATGCAATGAACACCCTCGCCTTTTTGATTAATAATTGTATCAATAGCAATTGCTGTTTTTCCAGTTTGTCTATCGCCTATAATTAATTCTCTTTGACCTCTTCCTATTGGTATCATAGAGTCAATAGCTTTTATACCTGTTTGTAGTGGTGTATCTACAGATTTTCTTTCAATAACACCGTGTGCTACTCTCTCTATTTCTCTTGTTTTATTTGTTTTTATTGGGCCTTTATCATCAATTGGTTGACCAAGAGCATTTACAACTCTTCCAGTCAATTCATCGCCAACAGGTATAGATACAACTTTTTTTGTTCTTTTTACTAAATCTCCCTCAGAAATACCTTTTTGATCCCCAAGTAAAACGCAACCAATATTATCCTCTTCGAGGTTCAAAATCATACCATATACTTCGCCAGGAAATTCAAGAAGTTCGCCTTGCATTGCATCAGATAAACCATGTACTCTACATATTCCATCTGCCACTTGCATAACAACTCCAGTATCTGTTGATTTTAATCTTTCATCATATTTTTGAATTTGTTCTTTAATTATTGTGCTAATTTCTTCTGGTTTTAAATTTGTCATAGCCTAACACCTCTTAGGTTCTTACTTATATTATTTATTTTATTTTCAATAGAAGAATCTAATACCTTATCGCCTACTTTTATTCTTAATCCAGCAATCAATTGTGTATTTATTGCATAAGTTATTTCGAATTTTTCATATTTAGTTGTAGCAATAAGTTTTTCTTCTATTTGTTTTTTTTGTGCATCAGATAATTCTTCAGCTGAAGAAACTTCCGCAACTCCAATATTCAAATACTCTTTTACTCTTGCATTAAAATATTGCAATGTTGGAACTATATCATTATGTCTTCTTTTATCCAATAAAAGAAAAAGAAAGTCCAATATTGATGTACCTTTTCCTTTTATTAGTCTTACTTTTGAATCTATCATGCTTTTGAATTGCTTGAATTTTTCTATTTTGTCTAAATTAAATAAATGGTATGCATTTGATAATACATTCCCCCATATTCTATCCAAAAAAAGCTCTTTAATTGCTTTTTTCTTTTCTTCTAACGAAATTATTGGATTATTCAAAAAATCCATTAAATCATTGGAAACAGTAAAAACATTTATAACATCAATAGATTCTTCATACATTTTTTCCAATGAGTTATTTTCCAATGCAAAATTAAATAGAGCATCTCCATATACATTCTGTACTAACTTTGCCATGTATCGTCCCCTATCTCTCTTAATGTTTCATCGAAAAGTTTCTCTTTTTGATTAAGAGTGATATTCTCTTTCACAAGTTTAGTAGCAAAAATAGTTGCAATATTGACTACTTCATTCTTAAGAGTATCTCTTGCTTTATCTTTTTCTAATTCTGTTTCTGTATGAGCTCTCTCAATAATCAATTTTGCTTCATCATTGGCTTTTTGGATAATATCCTGTGAAGAAATTTTTGCACTCTCTTTTGCTTTTTCTCTAATTTCATCACATTCAATACGAACTTCTTTTAATTTTTGTTCGTATTCTAATTTTAAATTTTCTGCTTCTTTTTTAGATTTTTCGGCACCTAATAAATCATTTTTAATTTTCTCTTTTCTACCATCAAGCAATTTAGTTGCTGGTTTAAAAAGTAAATATGTTAACATACAAAAAAGAAAAAGTATATTAATTCCAGTTATTATGGCGTCAAATAATAATTGGGCATCAAAGCCAATTAATCGTTGCATATCTTTACTCCTAAAGTTTTATTCAACCGAAAGGTTTAACGAACATCAAAATAATAGCAACTACTAAGCCATATAATCCAGTAGTCTCGGCAACAGCTTGTCCTAAAAGCATAGTAGAGGTAATGTCTGATCTTGCTCCTGGGTTTTTTCCTACTGCTGATGCACCTAAGCCTGCTGCAATACCTTGTCCTACACCAGGTCCAATACCAGCAATCATTGCAATTCCTGCACCAATTGCTGAACATCCCCAAATAAAATTCTGATTAAAAATTTGAAACTCTTCCATTAAGAATCCTCCTAAGAAATTAATTTATATTTATATTTTAATAATATACAATTTATAATTTGTCATTAATATATACCATACTCAACATACAAAATACATAAGTTTGTATTGCTCCAGAAAATAAATCACAATAAATATGCAAAAATGAAGGAATTCCAATTTTTACAAAAATTGGAAGCATACCATACCAAAGACCCATAATAATAACACCAGAGAGCATATTTGCAAAAAGACGAAGAGATATAGAAAGTGGATTTGCTAGCTCCCCTATTAAATTGATGGGAAAAAGAACTGGAGTTGGTTGAAAAAGATTTGTTATTGCTCTAAATTTATTATTTTTAATATTTTGGAATTGTACAATAAAAAAAGTAAACATTCCAAGTAAAAAAGTAATTCCATAATCTGCCGTAGGTGCTCTAAGACCAAGAAGACCTGAAAGATTTGATACTATAATAAAACAAAAAATAGTTCCTATATAATATTTGAATCTATATGAATTTTCACCTAATATACCCTTTGTCATATTATCCAAAGCTTCAATCAACATTTCAACAAAGTTTTGAAATCCGCTCGGATACTCTTTTGCATTTACTATGGCTCTATTGGCAAAAAGTGCAAAAATAAAAATTAGTATTGATACTAAACAAGTTGTAATTATAGAATCACTAATCCACACTTCTTGGGATAAAAATTTGAAAGGTAATTTCACTACGCCATGTATCATAAAATCTACATCGGCAGATAACATAAGACCCATTAAAAAACTCCTTTTTCAAAAAGATTATAATACAATTATATACACTTGTCAAAGACTATTTTTATTTTTGTATTTTTGTATTATATTATGAATTTTAGGTTGTAAAAAAGCACTAAATTTTACACTAAAAGTACAAAGTATTAATGAAATAATAGCTGCTAAGCCAAAATAATAATATATTGCTATTACTACTACACAATATAATATTCTTCGTAATATACTTATACCTATTGTATACCACTTGGCATATTTTTTATCTTGTGAATCTAGTGATTTTGTAGCTGTGAAAGCTATATTTATTAATATCAATATTGAAGAAATTAAGCCAGCTAATAAACCAATAAAAATTGAAAAAAAACTAATCTCAGAAAAAATAACAATAGGTATACTAATTATTTGCAAAGCTAAATAAAATAATATTACAGCTATTATCATTTCTTTTAATGTCTCTTTTACTTTTTTATCCATTGATTTTTATTTTCTCCAGAGTATATAAAAATAAATATTAATTGTCATCTAAAATGAATCTTGATGTAATAATTTCTTCACTAGACAAATTAATTAAATTTACATAATTTTTATCATCATCACATAAAATATATTTACTTCCATTATATTCATGATATCCTTTAGATGTAGCAAAGTCATAATACTCTTTATAATCTTCAAAAGAATTACCCATAAATTTTGTATCTATAGCTTTTCTTTTTGTACAATCTTCAAAAAAACAAAATCTTTCATCTCTATCACTTCCTACATATGTTTGCGATAAATCTCCTGTAGTCATTAGATATACTAGTACTTCTTCTCCTTGTTTTATTTCATATTTTTTCCCAGACCTTGGTCTATATGCACTTACAAGAGTTTTATTTGTAATATCTGCTTTTACTATAGATAAACTTAAAGGATTAAAATTAGGATATACTGTTTTTGTATCCAATATTTCTGCACTATATGTTATTTCTGCTGCTTTGTGTTTTTCAATAAGATATTTGTCTGCACTCATTGTATCTTTAAAATGATCATTCTCTTCATAAGATTTAATGCTTTCTGGTATTATAGCTTCTGTAGTTGTTTCTTCTATTATTTGAGTTGTTTCACTAGTTGTATCGGTAGGCGTAGATTCCACTGTTTGAGGAGAAGTAACACTTGTTTCTGTAATTGTTTCCTTTTTTGCACAAGATGAAAATAAAAACAAAACAAAAACTAATAATATTACATTCTTTTTCATAATGACCTCCATTTTACTACTTTTTATTAAACATATTCATTGTTTCATCTATACTGTGTTGCATAAGAAATTTTATACATTCAATACATGTTTTGTATACTAAATTAATTTTTTCTGCATCTTCTTTTGACATTTTTTGTAAAACATAATCAACCAAATTTATATAATCTGGTTTTGGTCCCATACCTATTCTTAATTTCATAAAATTTTCTGTTCCAAGATGTGCAATAATAGACTTAATTCCATTGTGACCTGCAGAACTACCAGTTTTTGTTATTTTGAATCTTCCCATATCCAAAGCTACTTCATCATAACATATTAATATATCTTGTGGCTCTATTTTGTAAAAATCTGACAAAGGTTTTATAAATTCACCAGACATATTCATATATGTTAATGGTTTTGCAATAATTACATCTTCATCATTAATTTTAGTTTTAGTAAATACGCCATTAAATTTTGTATTATTCAATTTTAAATCTGATAAATCATTCAAAAGAAAATCTATCAATTGAAATCCTATATTATGGCGAGTAAAATAATATTTTAAATCAGGATTCCCAAGTCCAACTATTAGCTTCATATTAAAAAAAGTATATCATAAAAAATTTAACATTTCAATTCATTTATGATATAATAACAAATTATGTTTAAGGAGGTCTTTATGAACCAATACGCAAAAAAAATATTAGAAGAAGTAAAACAAAAAAATCAAGGTGAAGAAGAATTTTTACAAGCTGTTGAAGAATTTTTTTCTTCGTTATCCATTATATTAGATAATGATAAAAAATATGAAGAAAATAGTATCTTGGAGCGAATAGCAGAACCAGAGAGAATAATAATTTTTAGAGTTCCATGGGTAGATGATAAGGGAAATATTAAAGTAAATCGTGGGTATCGTGTTCAATTCAATTCTGCAATTGGTCCATACAAAGGTGGTTTAAGACTTCATCCAAGTGTAAACCTTTCAATATTAAAATTTTTAGGATTTGAACAAATATTCAAAAATGCTCTTACAACTTTGCCAATGGGAGGTGCAAAAGGTGGTTCAGATTTTGACCCAAAAGGAAAAAGTGATAGAGAAGTAATGGCATTTTGCCAAAGTTTTATGCAAGAATTATATAGACATATTGGAGCAAATGTAGATGTCCCTGCTGGTGATATAGGCACTGGAGCAAGAGAAATTGGATATTTGTTTGGAGAGTATAAAAAACTTGCTAATTCTTATGAGGGAGTTCTTACTGGAAAAAATTTACTTTTTGGTGGATCACTCGTAAGAACTGAAGCTACAGGATATGGATTATTATATTTTGCAGAAAACTTTTTACAAGATAATGGTAAAAGTGTAAAAAATGCAAATATTAATATTTCAGGTTCTGGAAATGTAGCAATTTTTGCAGCCGAAAAAGCTATTGCAATGGGTGCAAAAGTAAGAACTCTATCAGATTCAAACGGTTTTATTTATGACGAGAATGGTATAGATTTAGAGTTAGTAAAAGATATTAAATTAAACAAAAGAGAAAGAATAAAAAAATATGTTGATAAAAAATCTTCAGCAACATATTATGAAAATAAAAAACCATATATTATTCCTTGTGATATTTATTTACCTTGTGCTACACAAAATGAGATAGATATAGAGGGTGCAAAAGAATTAGTAAAAAATAAATGCTTTGGAGTATTTGAGGGTGCTAATATGCCTACCACTATAGATGCTACAAATTATTTGATGGAAAATAATGTTCTTTTTGCTCCTGGAAAAGCATCAAATGCAGGTGGAGTATCTGTGTCTGGGCTTGAAATGTCTCAAAACTCTGAAAGGCTTTCTTGGACATTTGAAGAAGTAGACAAAATGTTAAAAGATATAATGCAAAATATTTATACTCAAGCAAAAAATGCATCTAACGAATATAATTTAAAAAACAATTTAGTAGTTGGTGCTAATATTGCTGGATTTAAAAAAGTTGCAAATGCTATGATAATGCAAGGGGTTGTATAAATATTAAAAAATAATAAAATGAAAATCGCTCATTGTATTTTTATATTTATTTTTAATAAAAAAAATCAAAATATTGATTATTATAGTAAGAGACAGCTTGTTCTCATCTAATAAATAATGTAACATCCACATTTTTTTATAAGAGTGGATGTTATTTTTTTTAAAATTTAAAATGGAAATTTTTTATTATTTT
>JAUNSV010000059.1 GCA_030539055.1 Eubacteriales bacterium
ATTAAAACAACTAACATTATGATTACTGTTTTCTTGATTTTCATTTTCTGTCTCCTTTTTATAAATTTTACTATATACTATCATATAAAATGATTTTTTTCAATATAAATTATGTAAATGGTATAATAATATGTAGGAAAATGGCAAAAGAAAATGTCGTTTTTCCTACATATTTTTCATTGTCCATTCTATGATATAATATAATTATGTTAATTGTAGGAGGCGATGAAAAAATGATGTTTGAAAAACTAGATAATTTGCTAAAGGAGGTGATTAGACTGCAGATAAAACCTAATTTTGCTCGGTATAGCAAGAGAAATGGGATGTGATTGGAGAACAGCCAAAAAAAGATATGAACTGCAACAAAAAGTAGAGAATGGATTACCGTTGCCATTAAAACAGCATTCATCAAAACTTGATCCATATATTAAAATTATTAATGCAAAACTAGAAATTGCTGGCATTACAGCTTCAGCAATATATCATTTCTTGCTTGATAATACAGACTATAACGGAAAATATGGACTTGTAAAAGACTATGTAAAAAAACACAAGAGTAGTATTCAAAAAAAAGCTACAATTCGTGTTCCAAAAATTCCTGGTAAACTTGGACAAGTAGATTGGAAAGAAGATTTAACATTAATTAGTAATACTGGAGAACCGATAACTTTTAATATATTTCTTTATACATTGCCATTTTCTGCAAAAAAATATTGTAGACTTACGCTTGATAAAAAGCAAGACACTGTAATTACTTCTCTGATTTATGCTTTTCAAAATATGGAGGGTATTCCAAATGAGATATGGTTTGATAATATGTTAACAATCGTTGATGCTGCAAAAATGGGAAAACATAATAGAATCAATGATAAAATAAAGCAATTCGCAAAAGATATGGCATTTATACCAATCACATGTCGACCAAGAAGGCCACAAACTAAAGGCTCTGTTGAAGCTCTTGCAAAATTATGCGATAGACTTCTGGCATATAATCATGAGTTTGAGACAATAGAAGATTTAGAAGAAATTGTTAATACTTTTAACACAAACATAAATAATGAAATTTCTCAATCTCATAATCGAGTTATTAATGAAGTATTTACATATGAAAAAGAATATTTACTACCATTGCCAAATAATAAAATTCTTAGTTCCTATTTATCTAACCGCCAAACTAGAAAAGTAGCTAAAGATTCTATGATTTCGTATCAAGGTAATAAATATTCAGTACCTGTTAAGTATATCAATCTTGACTTAAATGTAATCAAAAAAGATAATTCTTTGTATATTTATGATAACACAAATTTAGTCCGTTGTCATCAAATTTTGAATAATCCTATAAATTACAATAGAGAAGATTTAAGAGATATACTGGCTAGCGACCTTTTAAAAAATGCAAAAGAAGAAAAAATTGAAACATTTATTGATGATAATTTAAGTCAATATGAAAATTTATTGTAATGGAGGTAATTATGAAATTTAAAGACGTTGTAGATAATCTAAATATTTTAAAATTAGATAAAATTGCAGATTGTTTATCAGATTATGTAGATAAAGTTAATTCTGAAAAAATACCTTTTCTCGATGCTTTATACTATCTAACAAAATTGGAAATTGCAAATAAGGCTGAACGTTCTTCGCAATTTAATATTAGAATAGCGCATTTTCCATATTATAGAACTTTTGAAGATTTTGATTTTTCTTTTCAGCCATCAATTAATCAAGAACAAGTGCTAGAGCTTGCATCTCTAAGATTTCTTGAAGAGAAAAAGAATGTATTGCTTATTGGTTCTCCAGGAACTCGGTAAAACACATATTGCAACAGCAATAGGCATTGAAGCAGCAAAAAATAGAATTAGTACATATTTTATTTCTTGCCATGATTTAATATCGCAACTTTCATTAGCACATAGTGAAAATAGATTAGTGGATAAAATTAAGCAATATAATAGATACAAATTGTTAATTATTGATGAAGTTGGTTATCTTCCCGTGGATAAAACAGGAGCAAATTTATTATTTCAGTTGCTTGCAAAAAGGTATGAAAGGTATTCGACGATAGTGACCTCGAATCAACAATTCTCAAAATGGGGAGAGGTATTATCAGATTCCACATTGGCTGCAGCAATTTTAGATAGATTACTTCACCATTCTTATATTTTTAACATAACTGGAAATTCATATCGAATAAAAGATAAAATTTTAGAAAAGAGGGAGAATAATGTTGTATATTAAAGATATAGTTAAAGCTAGCGTTTGTAGCTTTTGTGAAAATATTTATGAATATAATTCAATTGATGAAAATGATTTTAAAGAGGCACTAATGAGTTTTTTAAGAGAAGATGATTTACAAGAATGTTTGGAAATTTGTACATCAGAAATCCCATATGATTGCACAAATATTGAAAATGTTTGCGATAATTTTAGAAAACTGAGATATGAACTATTTGAAATTGACTCAATTGTAAATAATTGCAAACAAGCATTTTTAATGACTATACAGATAAATAAAACTATTAATGTTAAAGCATTTGTTGATAATTTACAAAAATGTTTTAATAAAAATTAGTATGTAAGGGGGGAATCCCCCCTACAAAGTACTTTTGCCAAAAACCTACATATTTTTTTGCCAAAAAACTACAAAAACTATTGACATTTACAA